>JABJOR010000023.1 GCA_018664265.1 Rhodospirillales bacterium | reverse complement strand
CATTATATTTGCTTGGGTTGTTGACAAATGATCATTTTTTAACCACCGTGTTAGAATTTCTAACACCAACAAGGAATGAAATTGGCTCGACAACTACCATCCCTGAACGCTCTTCGGGCTTTTGAAGCAGCAGCACGACATGGTAGTTTTAGCCTCGCAGGTGATGAACTCCATGTAACACACGCTGCCATAAGCCACCAAATCCGTGCCCTTGAGGAGTGGTTTGGCACGCGCCTGTTCAAACGCATGCCGGGACGTGTAGAGCTAATCGATACGAATGGGCGCTACAGCACATTTCTAACGAAAATGTTTGATCAACTTGACGCCCAGACAAGAGATCTCAAAACCCTGGTTGAAAAAAACCAATTAAGCATCAAGGTTGACCCGCAATTTGCTGCGGTATGGTTGGTACCGCGTCTCGGTAATTTTTCGGAACGTCATCCTGAGATAGAGCTTGATGTTATCACAGAATACGGAGATCTCGACCCCCGCCAGGATGAAGCCCAAGCAGCAATCCAATATGTTGAACCGGGGGAAACTATCAAACAATCCGAGGTGGTTGTGGAATGCCTTTCCACTGTATCTGCATTTCCTGTCTGCAGCCCGAATTTACTTGAAACCATACCCATTAATAAGGTTGAGGATATCCTAAAACACACGCTTCTTCATGGCGAAGACAGGGATTGGTGGCGAACCTGGTTTGATATTACCGGAGTGAAAACGGATAATCCATTACCTGGGCCAAAATTTTCACAAAGTTATTTAACATTACTTGCTGCTGAAGCAGGTCAGGGTGTTGCCCTTCTGGACGATGTTGAAGCAGCTGATTCATTGGCAGCAAATCGTTTGGTCCGTGTTTCAGATATCGAGTCTCCAGCTGGAGAGTATGTGATCGTGCAAAGCACCCTTACACCTGAAAACGCCGTCATGGTAACAGTCAAAGCGTGGCTTCGCAGTGAAATGGATAAATTCAATGAACAACACACTGATCATCAAGCATTACACAAAACAGGCAAACAGAAAACGGTTGGCAGCCCAAATTAACACCCGATGTTGAGGGATAGGAGAGTTTCTGAGTTCAAGTTTTATGACAGGAAATAGATATTTATTTCTACTGAACCTAAGTATTCAATTTATTAATCTATGGTTGCCATTCCTGATAAGGAGACAGAACAGGAGCCAAAAGTTTGCTGTACTCTCCTCGTTCTTTCAAAATCTTTATTCCCGATTTGAAATACTCATCAATTTCCTGACCATTTTCACCTTTGGGTATCAGGATTTTAACATCAAAGTTTTTATAGAGCTGTCGATGGACGTTCGTGAGTTCCAATTCTTTGATAATCGGGTCAATTTCGTTTTGAGCAAAAATGAACCCATCCACCCTCCCCATATCGACCATCCTGATCGCACAGGGAAGACAGGATAACCCCTCTACAGGAAATGGGAAAAAATCTATATGTGCAGAATCTGTGATTATGGAATGTTCACTAAGATTTTCGATATCTACAGGAGAATTTTTATTGGTATAAAGGACAAACGGTACCTGAAACAATGTATCTGTGGAAAAGGCATAAGGAAGTTGTTTCATATCCACACCGGGAATTCGGATAAGTGGAATATGATAATCAGCCTCTCCAAGAATTAAATTCCGGACAGAACGTTTGAACGGCACAATGTTCATTTCTGTTCTGATATTGGTTAAATGATCCAGGGCACGAATAAGTTCAACGTAAGCCCCCGTAAGAGAGCCATCATCAGCAATCTCTGCTGATTGCGGCATAACAGCAAGAGAAGCAATATAAGTTTTGGTTTGAGCTTGAGCTTCAATAGGAATATTGAGAAGGCTTGCCATCGTAATAATGGCAACAATTGAATTTAATGACCGCTTTAAATATTCACCAACACCTAGACAGTTTGTCATCCCTTCATATTTCATATGCAAAGGCTTCTGACAAGCCATCTATCAACTCAATGTAATCACAATAAATTTTTAAGTTGGAACAAGGCTCTGCATCACTTACCGCTGTAACTTACGTACCTCAACCTATAATATATAATCATCCAATTAAGGGTGTATTTTTAGGAGATCGAATAATGGGTGACTATATCGCAATGGTCGGGTTGGCAAATATTGTTCCGATCCTGTTTTCCTTTTTGGCTGTCGTGATTATTTACAAGGGAGCAAAGCTTGTCCCCCAGTCTGATGTCTATGTCATTGAGCGGTTTGGCAAATACACCAAAACCCTTAATGCAGGATTGAATTTTATTGTTCCTTTTCTGGATCGTGTTGCTCACCGGGTCTCTGTTCTTGAACGCCAACTGGCAGAGTTTTCAATTTCTGTCATTACCCGTGACAATGTTGAAGTTGGCTTGGAAGCCACTGTTTTCTTCCGCGTTCTGGATGCCAGTCGCAGTGTCTACCGTATCCGCGATATCAATGGCGCTCTTCACACAGCGGCCACATCAATCGTGCGTTCAGCTGCGGGTAAACTTGAACTTGATGAACTTCAGTCCTCACGTGAGAAAATGAGCGCTGAAATTGCAAAAAACCTGCAAGAAGCCGCTGAAATCTGGGGCATTGAAATTACCAGAACAGAAATCACTGATGTTATCATTGATGAAAAGACCAAGGATTCTCAACGCCAACAGCTCAATGCAGAGCGTGAAAAGCGCGCCTCAATTGCCCGCGCGGAAGGCGAAAAACGCTCCGTAGAACTGAACGCCGAAGCCAAATTTTTTGAAGCTGAAAGGTTAGCTGATGCTGTCCGTGTTACGGCCGATGCCGATGCTTACGCCGTCAAGATCAAAGCAGAAGCCGATGCAGAACAGACGCGTCTGGTCGCTGCTGCAATTAATGAAAACGGGCAAGGTGCTGTTAATTTTGAAATCATGAAACGCCAGGTTGATGCCATGGCAGCCGTGGCCTCCAGCTCCAGCAGCAAAACTGTCATCATGCCCTCGGATATCACCAAGTCGATTGGCTCATTGCAGGTTTTAATGGAAAGTTTTGGAACAAAGGGCTAATCGGATGGATGCATTAAATTACTGGTCTTACGTTACCGAGGTCTGGATCATACTCGGCCTCATCCTGATAATAGGAGACGTCTTCCTCGGCTTTAACTTTTTTGTACTCCCAATCGGCATAGCCGCATTAATTATGTCCGCCCTTGTTTATGTCGACAATAATGAAGTCTTTGGCCCAATTGTTCTGTTCTCTGACTGGAAAGTTGTCATTTTTTGGTTTGCCATCTTGTCAATGGTATCCGTTGGCCTGTTGAAATACTTCTTTCAACGCAACCAAAAAGACGAACCTGACGTAAACAATTATTAGGCCAGGTGGACATTAAAATTCGGGGGGCAAGTTCTGGAGACACCTTACTTAATTTGCAGTGATACGAAGGGGAACACAAAATGATTTGGTTCGGCATTGGACTTTTTTTTGGACTGCATTTTATTCCATCACTGCCCAACGTGCGTAAGCGATTAATCGGCCGTATGGGCGAGAACGCTTACAAAGGGGCTTATTCTCTTATCGCATTCATTGGGCTGATACTCATCGGTGTGGGTTACACCCGCATGGAATATCAGGAACTATGGACATCGCCGATTTGGGCCAGCCATTTGACGTTAACAGTCATGCCGATCGTCTTCATCCTGCAGGTTGCTGCAGAATTAAAAGGCCATATCCGCAAAACGCTCAAACACCCCATGATGCTAGGCGTCTTACTTTGGGCGCTAGTCCATCTGGTTTCTAACGGGGATCGCGCCTCTCTTTACTTATTCGGCTCCTTCGCCCTGTTTTCCTTGTTCTCAATCATATCTTCTATCCGAAGAGGCAAACTTCCTGATTACAACTCAGCCAAGAGCATGCATGACTTCATTGCTGTAGGCATCGGTGTTGTATTGTTTGCTGCCGTGCTTTGGGGGCATGAATTCTTGTTCGGGGTTGCAGCAACTTACTAGAGTTCGCAGTGCATGCTGCATTACAATGAAACTCCAAGCTCCATAGCTGCAATCGCGATCTTGGCGCAAGCTTCCGCGTCGGATGCAGCATCATGGTGTTGTAATGCGATGCCCAGATGATCACTGACAACATTAAGCTTATGAGACGGTAAATCCTGCCAAGCTACGCGTGCTGCCTTAACGGTGCAGCTAAACCTTTTATCCGGTGTTATAATCCCGGCAACTTCACAGCACTTATTCAGGACACCTTTATCAAACGGTGCATTGTGCGCGACCATGAAATCACTACGCTCAATGATCGCCTCAAGCTCAGGCCATGCTTCCGCAAAGGTCGGGCTACCCTGAACATCTTCCCAGGTTATACCGTGAATGTACGTGAAAACAAATTTTGAACGAGGCGGACGAAGCAACTGGGTATAACGATGAACAATATCGTTGTTATCAACAGTGACAGTCGCAACAGCACATGCGCTATCACGTTTATAATCAGCAGTTTCAAAGTCGATGGCTGTAAAGATTGGCATAATGGTTTCATTATTAAAAAATTTGAGGACACATTCCTTAATTATTAGTGATAAGAAGGTGAACGATAAAGGCAATTATTTAAGGCGCCCCCGAAATTCGGAGCTCCTGTAAATTAAGATAGCAATGCTGCCCTAGAACGTTAAAAAGAACATTAAGTTGACAGGCTATCGACCAGGTTGTTTTGTCAATTCAGGCAGTCATAAATTGATCGTCGATAAAAGTGTCGCCAGACTTCAAAAACAAGGATACATCAAATGCCATCACCCAAGGATTATGCTGCAATCAGACAGGTTTTAGAGAACTATATCAAAGCCAGTTTCACGGCGGATACAGACTTGTTGAAATCTGTGTTTCATGAACAATCCATGATGTCCGGATATGTTGATGGGCAACTGGATATTGGCACACCCCAAGCGTTTTATGATGAGCTGGAAGCCAGCCCTTCCTCCAAAGACTCCGGTGAAGACTACCGCGCGGAAATCTCTTTTATCCAAATCGTTGGCTCCATAGCCAGCGCTGGCATCGTGGAAGACAATCAACTTGGAACGAATTACGTCAATCATTTCCATTTGTTGAAAATTAAGGATGACTGGAAGATTACCAGCAAGATTTATCAGGATATCAAGTGACCATTTGGCCTGTACTTCCATAATTCCTGATAGACCTGCACCGAAACGAGAACCATTTTGACAGAGAACCAATCATCCAAGGGGGCCTCACTGCAAGGTATCTACCTGATACTCTTGTCCACGATTGTCTTCACCGTGATGGACGGGTTTGTCAAATGGACGGCAGACAGTTACCCGGTTATCCAACTGCTATTTTTTCGCTGCGTCTTTGCGTTGATTCCGATCACGTTGATCCTGTGGAAGACGGGCAATTTTCGGCACTTGAAAACAGCGCAGCCTTTCAAGCATATCCTGCGTGGCTGCGTCGGGATGCTGGCAATGTTCTTTGTTTTTACATCCTATACAGTGTTGCCGCTGGCAGACGTGGTCACCATTTTGTTTGCCGCACCCTTGCTGACAACGGTGCTCGCTATCCCGATTTTGGGGGAACGCATCGGATTGCACAGAGCCATAGCCATTATAGTCGGATTTATCGGCGTCTTGATTGTTGTACAGCCCGGATCGGGACTTCTGTCTTCTGCTGTTCTCTATCCGATTGCCGCCGCCACTTGCATGGCCTGTGCCATGCTCACGGTTCGGGTCCTGGGGCGCACAGATCATGGCGCGGTCATATCCTTTTACTTCACCCTTTTTGGTATCGTCGTCGCTTGCGTTGGTCTGGCTTTTGAGGGTTGGGTCATGCCGCGCGGCATTGACTGGGCCTTGCTGATCGCCATCGGGCTTCTTGGCGGCCT
>JABJOR010000258.1 GCA_018664265.1 Rhodospirillales bacterium | reverse complement strand
TTGTCACAGCCATAGCCTGAAGTGCTGCGAGGCCACCGCCAAGCAGAAGTGCAATGGCGACGAGCCCTTCGAATACACACCAGAAAACGCGCTGTGGCATAGGACCATCGGTTTTTCCGCCGGCGGTAATTGTATCGATAACCAGTGAGCCTGAATCAGAAGATGTCACAAAGAATACGATGACCAGGATTATGCCAATTCCCGAAGTGATTTGTGTAAGGGGAAGCTGAGATAACATTACGAACAATCGCAATTCTGTTGCGGCTTCGGTAACGCCTGTATAGCCATCATTGACGATCTGTATCAATGCTGTTCCACCGAAAACTGTCATCCATAGAACACAGACGAGGGATGGTATCAGCAACACGCAAATAATAAATTCGCGGACTGTTCGACCACGAGACACACGCGCAATAAACATTCCGACAAATGGTGACCAGGAAATCCACCATGCCCAATAGAACGATGTCCAGCCTTGGCTGAAGTTTGCGTCTGAGCGACCGAATGGGTTCGATAAGGCAGGAAGGTTTCCTAAATAAGCGCCAAGCCCTGTAAAGAACCCGCCGACTAACTCAGCCGTTGGCCCAACGAACAGCACGAACGCGAGCAACAAAAAGGCCAGAACCATATTAATTTCCGACGCCTTCTTAACGCCACCATCCAGCCCGCGAACGACAGAAACCAAAGCCACACAAGTGATGGCTATAATCAGTACTATCTTGGTGCCGTCACTATCTGAAATGCCAAACAGGAAGTTCAGACCTGCGTTTGCCTGAGACGCTCCAAAACCAAGGGATGTTGCAAGGCCAAATATGGTTGCCAGAACCGCAACCGTATCAATCAAATGACCGATCCAGCCCCAGACAGCATCGCCGAACAAAGGATAAAAAGCCGAACGCAGTGACAGGGGCAGTCCGCGATTATAGGTGAAGAATGCCAGTGCTAGTGCCACCACGGCGTACATGGCCCAAGGGTGTAGTCCCCAATGATAAATAGTCGCAGCCATGCCAAGTTTTGCTGCTGCTGCCGGGTCGCCGGGTGCTCCTGCAAGCGGGGCCCAACTATCTGGCGAGCCAGCGGACGCGGCGACAGAGCTACTATAATGTGAAATAGGTTCCGAGACCCCGAAGAACATCAGGCCAATGCCCATGCCCGCCGCAAAGAGCATGGCGAACCAGCCGAGGTATCCGTAATCGGGTTTGGCGTCTGCGCCACCCAATCTTATCTTCCCCATAGGGCTGATAACTAAAACAATACAAAAGACGACAAAAATATTGCCTGCCAAAATAAAGAACCAGTCAAAGTTGACAGTCACCCAATTGCGCATTGCTTTAAACAAATCTGTGGCTGCTTCCGGCACCATCAAAGTGCCAATAACAAAAGCGAATATGCCAAGGCCGGAAATCAGAAAGACCGGGTTGTGAATATCGAGACCGAACGGCCCGATTTTGGTGGTTATATTGTCTTGCCCTATTTCATAGGTGTTCTCGTTCTCTGTCGACATCTCTTACGCCTCCCTTATAATTAAAGTCAGGATCGTGTAGAGCGTTGTTAAACGATATATTCTGGATATCGCTCCCCACACCCTGTCGCGAAGATAACATTAGAGTAATTCCAATTATCTATAATGATATTCTGTTTCCGACATTTGTATTCATATTTAGACATTTCTGGCCGGAATTTAGCCATCGTTTCTATCTACCCCAGCACCAATGGGGGTCTACGCATCAATATAACGATTTCTGTGCACGTAGAATTTCCTCCGCCCAACCTTGGCGACACGATAAATGAAATCATGTCACCAAGGTTGGCTTGGGGAAAAGAAGGTTATAGCTCGAGAATCAATTACGGCTCCACTTTGCCATCCCAAACATCACGATTAATATCCAGGTCAGCGAACTTGTCAGGATCTAACACAGGCCGATCTACACCGGCTTTCAGTTGATCACTGAAGTCCACAATCAGCCGCTTGGCAATCGGGAACAACATGGTGAGCGCCACCAGGTTGACGACTGCCAAAATACCCATCATTGGATCAGAGAAGAAGAACACTGATGTTGCAGCAGGGGCCACGGCACCGAGGAACACAATGCCCACCAACGCAATTTTAAACCCGTGGAGCACGTTTGTGTTCTTAGTCATGACGGTCAATGCGTTCTCACCCAAGTAGTAATTGTAGATGATAGAACTGAACGCAAACAGTAAGACGGCTCCGGTAAGGAAGTACTGTACCCAACTGCCGAGATGCGAAACCAATGACTGCTGCGTTAGTGCAACGCCGTCAATTCCTTCAGCGCCTGGAACGTAAACGTCGCCAAGCAGGATCACAAAAGCAGTACAGGAACAAATTATGATCGTATCAATAAACACTGAAAACGATTGTGTAATGCCCTGACTAACCGGGTGACGAACGTCAGCGGTTGCTGCAACGTTAGGGGCAGAACCAAGTCCAGCTTCGTTGGAAAACAGGCCACGGCGTAAACCTTGTGCAATTGCTGCACCCATACCGCCGCCGACTGCTTCTTCAATGCCGAATGCGTTTGAGAAGATCATGCTGATGACTGACGGGATACCGTCAAGATTGGCCACGATGACCAGTAGCGACATGCCAATATACCCAAGCGCCATAACAGGCACGATCACATCACAAGCCTTGGCGATGCGGTGGATACCACCATACACGACGAAACCTGTTCCAATCGCGAGCAGAATACCGGTGTACATCCGATCAATCCCAAGGCTATCCTGCGCAGCGCCTGCAACGGTGTTCCCCTGGAATGCTGGAAATCCGATACCAAAAGCAGCAATCAACGAAATCGCATAAAGAATTGCGAGCCATCGGTAGTCACTCCCCAATCCGTGCAAGATCATACGGGCTGGACCACCACGAAATGTTCCGTCACCTTCACGCTCTTTGTATAGTTGTGCCAAGGAGCACTCAATCAGACTGGTCGCCATACCAACGACAGCGATGGCCCACATCCAGAAAACTGCACCCGGTCCACCGAGCGTAATCGCAACGGCGACCCCTGCAATGTTGCCGCCACCGACACGGCCGCCGACGGACAGCAGTAATGCTTCACGTGCCGTAATTGCGGATGGGTCAGCGGATTGGTTGCCACCCTTCAGGACCCGAAACATCCGGGTGAAATATTTGAATTGTACAAATCCACTCGCGATGGTGAAGAAGACACCTAGAACGACAAGGAATGGAATCAATGCCCATCCCCACGTCAGGTCTCCTATCACGCCAAAAAATGACTCTAACATTTCCATAATGTTTAACTCTCCTGTTTGCTCCCATTAATTAAGGGGAGACTATATGCATTTAAGTCGTGGTGCTGATGATTTCCATACAGCGTATTCTCGAGACCACGATTAGCCCTCTACGCGAAGGTGCTTCAGGACCGATCTTGTCCTAATATTCCTGATCGCTATTTTTATTGGGATGGCCCACCTTAACGGGTGACGATCCTTACGGAGTCAATTATATGGCTTTTTGACATAGCAAATAGATGAAAATGTGCTAATAATGGCAAAGATAGTTATCATAATGATAACTTAGTGCTGACATATTGGTAATTATGGACGACCTCGATCGAGAATTGATCTCTCTGCTGCGTTCCGACGCAAGGATGCCAGTGTCGAGTCTTGCACCGCGCCTTGGTGTATCGCGGGCGACAGTTCGTGCACGAATTAATCGACTGCAGGAATCAGGCACTATACAGGGCTTCACCCTCGCATTAGGCAAAGCACCGGGTTCTCAGGTGCGCGCCATTACCACATTAAAAGTTGAAGGGCAGGCTGCGGAAAGTGTTTTTCGTCGACTTACGGGGTATTCGGAAGTACATGCCCTCTACTCGACGAATGGTCGTTGGGACATCGTTGTCGAAATTGAAGCAACCAATCTGGAAACCTTCGATGTATTATTGCGAGATATTAGGCGGATAGATGGTGTTTCCGATTCA
The DNA here is from genome assembly GCA_018664265.1 of Rhodospirillales bacterium. GTDB lineage: Bacteria > Pseudomonadota > Alphaproteobacteria > Rhodospirillales > Casp-alpha2 > JABJOR01. The sequence continues at coordinate 2,796 of JABJOR010000258.1, read as the reverse complement.
GAAACCAGTATTCTGCTTGCAAGCCGCAAATCGGTAAAATCAGCAGAAGCTGCCAATATATTCCAATCCAATTAAATAATTTCTAGAAATTCATTCTTACAGATAAATCAGAATTGCTATTTACCTCGCTTGCCTCACTCAGCCTTACTCATATGCTTCTCGATGGTTTGCTGGATGAATGCGTAATTAAAGTGCAATCGGACTAATTTTATTTGTTCACGTTACAAAATCTTCGCTTCTTTCGAAGGTTGACTTCAAAGACAATACTGGCGTCAATGACGTTGAATTTCATATGTAATGTTGAATTGTTCTTATGCATGAAGATAACCCAAGTGATACAGCCTACTGAAGGACCCGGTGCTATTGGCTATCGGCGCGGAGTGTTCTTCGTTCTGATGTCTGGCGTCTGCTTTTCAATTATGGGGTTGGCAATTCGTTACATTGAAATCGCAAACGTCTGGCAAATTTTGTTTTACCGTTCACTGTCACTAACACCCTTACTCTTTATTATTATTACTCTGCGTTCGGGCAATCACCCCATATTGGCAATTCGCAAAACAGGGCCAGCAGGAATTATTGGCGGGCTGGCACTTGTTATCGCCTTCTCCGGCGGGATTTACTCCATACAGGCCACGACAGTCGCCAATGCCATGTTCCTGTTTGCTTCGGCCCCATTCTTTGCGGCCTTGCTTGGTTATTTCATCCTGCGTGAAAGTGTGCGTAAGGCTACATGGGTATCCATGATTTTTGCTACCGCCGGGATCTGTTTTATGGTCTGGGAGGGGATATCGCTCGGCTATCTTGCCGGAAATTTGGCTGCCATTGCCTCAGCACTTGGTTTTGCAATATTCACCGTTGCCCTGCGCTGGAAGAAACTGGACGATACCATGCCTACTGTATTTCTAGCGGGTGTTTTTGCCTTCATAGTATCAGGAACAATATGCATGATTCAGGGCAATCCTTTGGTTGTTCCTGCCAATGATATCGCAATAGCTCTTGCCCTTGGCATCTTTCAAGTCGGTGCGGGCCTGACACTCTATACAATAGGGTCCAAATCCGTCCCGGCAGCAGAACTTACAGTGCTTTCCATGACCGAGGTTGTTCTCGGGCCAGTCTGGGTCTGGCTGGCTTTTGGTGAGACAGCAGGTATCTATACCTTGCTTGGTGGCATGGTTCTTCTCGGAGCTATCGTTGGTAATGCCTTATCCGGTTTGCGTCGTAAGCCTACGCCAATTATCTAGGCCGTGGCTCCGGGTTTATTCGCTCGGGGGAATAAATATTTCCGGGCGTTCAGATGGTAATGCTTTCACGTATAGAGACTGAGACGGGAAGGCGAAATCAGTACCAGCCCCCTCAATGATCTGCTTGATGCGATAGGCCAGTTGCTCTTTGACGGCAAGCCATTTCCCCCAATCCGTCGTGCGTGTAAAGCAATACAGCATAATATCGATGGACGACGAATTAAAGCTGTCGATCCGCACGAACGTGGAGGCTTCTTCGGGCGAGGCAAAGTCTGTTGACTCGATAATGTATTGTTCGATTTGATCTCGGATATCGCGCAGCTGTTCTACGTTGGTGCTGTATTCAACACCAATCATCCAGTAAATTCGCCTGTGTGTCATGGCAGAGAAATTCGTAACGGCGGTGTCGGCTAAATTTGTATTGGGAACCATCACCGGGGCTTTGTCGAAACGCCGGATAATGGTGGAGCGAAATCCAATGCTTTCAACGGTCCCCTCAACAATACCGTCAACACGAATCCAGTCGCCTTTGCGAAAACGCTTTTCTCCAAGGATAAGCAATCCGGCTATCAAATTCTTGAATAAATCCTGAGCCCCGAGCGCAACGGCAACACCAAACAACCCGGCACCTGCGAGGATTGGGCCAACTTGAATTCCCCAAATTTGCAAAATTGTGGCGGTACCAATCAATATGATAGCAATACGAATGGCCTTTATTAACCATTCAACCAGTTCGTGCGTTAGGTGCTTTTCCAATCGGGATATGTAGCGGCTAATAGGAACCAGCAGTTCCACGCTCCCCCAAAAGATCGTAAAGGCGATCAGGGAGCGCACCAAATTTTCAGCAATTTCAGAATAAACCCCTTCAAGCTCTAGATATTGGGTTGAGAAAAATATGCCGAGGACAACCGGCACAAAGCGGATGGGGTTCTCTAGAGCTTCAATAGCATAATCGTCAACCTGAGTGCTGGTTTTTTTTACGATAGATTTTAACCAGGCAAGTACGAAACGGGTGAACAGCTTGCGGACGAAAAGAAAGCCAATCAGGATACCAACGGCAACCAGCATGCGGCCCACATCAATACCGGCAACACCATTGTGCCAAACATCGACAACCAAAGCCCAAAAAATTACTAAATCGTCCATTTCACGTCGCCTATAAAAATTTCATTGTACATAGCAATTTTTTAGTACAGGGGAAACCTTCTTCACGAACTGTGCTTCAGGCAGGGGCGAGGCGTCAATAATTTTGCAAAAAAATTCAGTAGCACACCCAGCCAAACATTAGCACCTAGCCAATGCCCATAAATGGGTCAACAACGGCCCTTTTCACTAGTTCCAAATGGCTTCTTCTTTACCCTAAATGCAAATTTTCTGAAATTTATGTCTGCTGCGCTTAGAAAAGCAGTCATTTTTCAATGGACACAGAATGAGCAGCTAATAGCCATAAAGGGATATTTACGTTACTTTTTTATCCGTAGGAAGGTTATTTATTATTGCCATAGACTCCCCAAAACTGTCAATGAGCATTTAACACTGACCCCCTATTGGCGTT
>JABJOR010000257.1 GCA_018664265.1 Rhodospirillales bacterium | reverse complement strand
GAAAAAACGCACACGCAGCGCATCTACAAAAAGAACCATGTGTCCTACGCCAACATTGTGAGGCAGTCCGAAATCGGAAGGCTGAAGCTGGGCAACATCCGAAAATCTCACATGGCGGAATTTCGTGATCAGCGATTGAAAGTGGTATCTGCACAGACCGTCAAAAACAACATGCATGGAATATCGCGAGTTTTCAAAAAAGCTATCAGTGACTGGGATATCTCGATTGAGAACCCTGTGACCGGAGTAGAGCGTCCTCAGACACCACCGTCCAGAGACCGACGGTTGGAGATAGGTGAATTGGAGCTAATTCTGAAAGAAGCGCGGAAATTGACCAAGCAGCCTTGGGTGGCACCGCTGATCGAGTTCTTGGTTCATTCAGCTTTCCGTCTGGGAGAAGCATGTCGGATTAGGCCACAAGATGTTCTTTGGAATACGCGGGAAGTGTTCATGCAAACAAGGAAGGGTGGCAAGGTCGATATCAAGGTGCCGGTTCCACAATGTGCTTCGGATGTATTGAAAGAGTTTGAACCGTATTGGGGTGGGGAAACGGTATTCCACGTAACGCCAAACCAAGCAAGTTCAGTACTAGGCAAATTCCATCAGAATCTTCTTTTAAGGGGCGTAATCAAGAATCCGCTCCGCGCTCATGACTACCGACATGAAGGAACATCAAAGCTATTCGAATTGAAGAATAGAGATGGTCAGCTTGTCCTTACTGTTCCTTACATAATGCTGTTTACGGGCCATACCAGCGTCGATGTCTTGGTCAAGACGTATGCCAATGTTCGAAATGAAGATGCGAACAAGGTGTTAGATACGGTTGGGTATTGATACTATTGAGATGAGTATAGGTTGGCTTCGAAACTCAGATTTGAGTATTCACTAATCATCTGACATTAGCATCCGACTGAATATTATTGATAGGTATTCTAGTGTCGTAAGCAAACTTTCCGTTGTCGTATTCCCTCTGTTGGGAAGTTCTTACGCACCAACAAATTGGGAAGTCTGGCATTTATACTGATCTTCGCCACTGTGCCGATTTCTCCAGTATGAACAAAGAAACCGCATTAAAACACGGTCAAAATCTCCAATCGGATTGTAGGCACCCAACGGGGTGGGGGCGTAGTAGGCAAATTTGTAGTTTCTGACGGTTGGTTGTGAGCATTATTACCTTGAAAGAGAGGGATAATGTCTGAAAGGTACAGAGGGTTCTACAGAGTTGAAGAAGTAGCAGAATTGCTGCGCACCACGCCAAACGCAATTTATGTCGCTATAGCCGAAGGCAGGGATGGTGAGACGATACCGCCAAGCACAAAACTCGGTCGCCGGAGGTTGTTTCTGAAAAAAGTTGTTCATCGCTGGTTTGATGACCTTGAAGATCAGATAGCTGCGTGAATACCGACGTACTTAGTTCAAGCCATGGGCATAAAGCTTTGGACGAAAACTGCCAGATCATATTCTGCAGTGCCAGATCACTGGATGGGAATGAATAACCCAATTTCCCCGCCTATACCTGCAATTACGAGCAATGATTGTCACAAAGCCACATGTGGCTGTTTCAAGAGATTATAGGTCGAGTTTCATCTGCCGCTCGACCTTGTGTTTCAACTCAACCCACTTTTCACCCTGACCCACTCTTCCTGCGATTTTTGAAATGTAACGTTGAGTAATGGCGGCACCTTCCGGTGTGGTCACGCCGTTGATGATAAGCTGATTTGCAATATCTTTTTGCTTGGTCAATTTATGAGTTTCGGCAACCTTTTCAATCTCTCGCCAAAGCCTATGTGCTTCCATCATCGACAACTCACCTGAACGCCGGTTGGCGGCGTTGTCAGGCGATTTGGCTTTGCCAGTCAGGTAAGATCGCATCCGAGCTTGAACATCAATTATATGTCCCAACACAGGGCCAAATTCGATGTACTCACTGCGCTTGCCAACCAGCTTGATTTCGCTCGTGTCAATGTCTTCTATTTCATCAGTGATGATCACTGAAAAACTGTGTTCAACCAGCAAATCAATAACCTCTTGATCTCTGATTTCTCTCCACGTTCGAATGACAAGTGTCGGTTTAATACGGCGTTTCGAAAAAATAACTGACAGGTTGGCTTTAAGCTCACCAAAGCGACGAACACTGCCTTCTTTGATCACAGTACCAAAGTCAGAACCTAGTTTCTCTTTGATGAAGGCAATCGTCTTCGCCTTTCTAGTTATCTGATCTTCTTTGTTAATGGTGCCCTTACCGACATAGATAAAAAAATCATTTCTGAACATCGAAAACTCCGGATTTCAGTTTTAGGCACCCTAGGGGGGCGTAGCCTACGATGGTAAAATAACGACAATATGCAAGCAATGATATAAAGTGTCATTATAGCTTCAGCAAACAATTCTGCTTGCTGGTGAAATTAACTGCTTATCAAAAAGGAAAAGCAAATGGACTGTAAATGGGAACATAACATGGATATCGAAAACCTAGGGCATGGACCTCAGTGTAGAGTTGTCAAGATTGATGAAGAGGATGGTCGTGTTTTTGTCAGGTACGCAGATGGCTCATCAGAGTCTTGGGAAAATGGCGTGTTACATGCTGACGGTGCCGCTGCGGTAGAACATGAGGGAGATCGCGAAGAATATTGGGTACACGGTCAGCTACATAGGACAGACGGTCCCGCCATTGAAGACTATATGCTCGGACCTCAAGAATACTGGATAGACGGCAAGCGTCATCGAGAAGACGGACCTGCCGTTGAATACTATGATGGATCAGGCGAGTGGTGGTTAGATGATATAGAGTACACGTTTGAGGAATACGTCAAACAGCTTCTACTGGCGGGTGCTAACTCATTAGACGTAATTATTTTGCTTTCAAATTACAGAGTGAATATCGCTGCCTGACCGAAGACAAAACACACCGGAATCCGAATAGGTTCCGGTGGTGTTTTCTACAATAAATTTGTGAATTTCTACAACTGAGTTCAAGCCAAGAGGCTGGAACTTGGGGCCTTGCATGCTAATCCCGTTAAGCAACCTACAACAATGCATAGACGACGCTGAACCCGATCAAAATGTGAAAACCAATATGACTATCAAATTTTTTCAAAGGTGCTGGCGAAAGATAAATACAAGTACACGTTCGCAACCGTGTATGGACAGAATGACAACATAATTGAACAAGATTCTTTGTGTCGTTCTGTCCGAATTAAACACAAACCGAGGCCCCCAGTGTTGCGAACCGCTGGGGGTCATTTTTTTAGGATAGAAACTTTAATAGGACAGACAATGAAACAGAACACGCAGACAGATTTTGACGACAATATTGAGATTAGCGATGAACCACAATTCTTTGATCGAATGATGAGTTATTCGATTTACGAAGCATTGAACCTCCCTCTACCAGAGTACGAGGTTGAGCAGTGGACGGAATTGGTCGATCACCTGAGAGGGAGATCAACTGACAAGTTAGACTCGAAAAGCAAAGCACAATTAATATCACCGGCAAGATTGAAGAAGAATACCACGCGAAGTGATGCCAACGTTGTTTCGTGGGACTTTTTTGTCATTGACATAGACTACAAATACGGCTGCGAGAAACCAGATGATATCCTTCCAGATATTGAGAAAAAATTGCAGCAGTATGAATACGTAATCAACAGCACGGGGTCGAACAAACGAAACCGGCCCGTCGAAGACTTTGAGAACAAGGATAGAGGCAAGTTGATACTCAACGATCTGGGGAACGTTGACTCTGTTTGTTTGAGAGTCGTTATTCCATTCGATCGAACCCTTCGTATTTCTGAAATACAATCGGTATCGGGCAAATCTTTATGGAGAAATTTGTGGAAAATACTGATTGATGACTTTGATGTAAATGCTGATCTGAATTGCAAAGACGAAAGCCGATGTTATGTCATGCCCGCAGATTTTCTGGGTGCTGTAAATGTATTCCATCACCACTGTGGAAGCCCAATAAGGGTTGATCCACTGGTGAACCAAGTGTGCGAAAAGGTGTCGTTGGAAAATAGTCAAGAAACATCAAACAGCACCGTGGGTTCTTCTCCAAAATCCAAAACCAGCGGGTCAGAACAAAAGCCTACGAAAACCATTATTCAGGGTCACAGCACAGTCCATCAAGAACATGTCGTTGAAGCTCTGACCGCCATAGGTAGCGGTGAAACACTAGACTATCAGTCGTGGCGAGACATGTTTTGGGCATTAATGCATGAGCTTGGTGATGAGCAAAAAGCGATCTCGTTTGCAAAGGAATATGTTGGTGAAAATAATGCTGGAGAATACGAAAAGCTGGCATTGGACTACGATTGTGATCAGTCAAAACATACTTTTGGGACTCTGGTATATTTTGCTCAACAGGCGCAATCGGGTTTCGTGTCTTCATACAGGCCCACTGAGCCTGAAAACGGTTTGTTTGACCTAGCTGTTGTTGATCAATTGAAGTCCAGCTTGATCGCAAATGTTGTTTCGGGGCCGAGTGGTTGTGGCAAGACGTACAATCTTTTGAAATATCTGGACAAGGAATGTCGAACGACTAGACACAAGGCAATAGTGATCCAGATTTCCAAAAGTTTGAACGAGCAATCTCATGTGAATGCTGTCCACAACCGAGGTGTTTCTTATGCTAGTCACCTGATAACTGAGATCAATGAAAATACGGTCAGGAAGGGGCAGGTGTTGAAGTCGATTTCTGAGCACCTGAAGCAAGCCGACCCAGAGAAACCGGAGATACTCTTTATTACTCACCAGTCATTCTTGGCAATGCAAACAAACAGCCTCATATCTGACGATGAAGATGCGGTGTACATCAAAGAAGCTTTCAGGAAGAGGAAGTCGCACTGGAATGTTTACGTGGATGAAACCATGGATATCGTCGAAGACTTAACTCGGTCGTTGAAGCGATCACACGGGTTTTTCTTTGAATACTTTGATGTGAAAGATAGTGATCTACCGTCCTTCTATCGGGCAACCTCCAAGATCGGAAGGACGAGTAACAAAGAAGACAATGCTTTCGAAGGTCTTCGGGATTTGGCGACCAATCGGGACCAAGAAGACACCATGGAAACATTTAGAGACCTTTCAAATACAATATTTTCAGAACATGCTGAACTCTACATTCGGAAGAAGAACTATCATTCCATTCAGGATGTATCGAACAGCGATTCCAAAAAGTTGTTTGCCTACAAAGTGATTAAACCGCGTGTGTTCGAGGACTTTAAATCAGTCACGATATTGGCGGCGAACTTCAGCGACTCACTGATGATGAAGATATTCGATTTCTATGGCGTGAGGTTCAATGTACAGCATGAAATACAAAGTGCATGCGACCAACGAATGAAATCACATCCAAATGGTCATCTGCTGAACATCTACTATTTCTTCGAAGAGAACTGGTCTAAATCATTTAGAGATGACGATAGCAACACAGATGTTGACAAGCTGGATTTCATGAAAAAACAAACTGTTTCAAGTTTCCCGAAGCTTCTTTGGCAGGGGAACAAGGACATTCCAGATGATTTCTTTGACGATGTGATTGAACCAGACCCTGATCACGAAGGGGAATATCTGCAAGACATCGTTCGATTACCGAACAATCCGCATGGTTTGAACAAGTTTCAGTCTTATGACAACGTGGTGTTTCTGTCAGCGTTAAATCCCAATGAACAACAAGCCAATTTGTTCAAGGAATTTGGATTGGACGCAGAGGAAATACGGACGGCGATTGCATATGAAACTTGTTACCAATCGATCAACCGAACATCTCTTCGAGATACAGCTTCAGAAACTGAGAAAAATGTAATTGTAACTGACCGGCCATTAGCATCGTATCTGCAAAATCTGTTTATGGATTCGGCGGACCCGACTCAATTGGCCCCAATATTGGTGACAAAGAAGCCAAGGGGAAGACCTTTGCTAGGTGAACGAAAGTTAACGACAAAGGAAACATCTCAAAGAAACAGGGACAAAAAGAAACGATTGAACGGAAAAAGTAGTTGAATAGCGGGGAGGTTAACTACGTTGAGATATGAGGGAAGATATTTGCAATAAATATGGAAGTTTCTAAGTGAAAAACGTGACTTTATTCTCTTACTATAAGAGGATTAAATCACGCATATTTCCCAATAAATCGACCCAATAAACCAAGTTCAATTTTATACGTAGTTAACCAGCAACGCCGAGACGAGCCGACCTCTCAGTGGGTTTACACCTGCTTCCAGTCAGGTAGGACAAAATGATCTGCATTCGGTGAGAATAATGTCTCTCATGTCCCAAAGTATGTGTTGGGCAATGTTATGAGATATGGCGTTGTTTGTCTTTCAGGCCATATGCTGCCCCATAATATTGCGGATTGGTGATTCAGGTGCTTTGTCCCTGATTGCGAGGTCAACAAAATCACCATCACTTCCGCGAATGGAAATACGTAGTCTTAAACCACTACAAGAAAGATTGATTTGTCCGCTAAATGTGGTCAGAAGACCTGCCTGATTCACATAAATACCTGCACAAGGAAACCGAACTCAGGGTGCTCAAACCTGAATAGGGCACTAAGCACCCAGTCGGATGTCCTTGGCGAATAGTATGATTGGAAGGACAACAGACAATGGCATTAAACACGGCAGAAGAATTAATCATCAGGTTGGAATCAAGGCAACGTGAATCGGAAATTGACCGAAAAGAATGTGCTGATCAAAGATCGAGATTCAGTATCAACGATGACTACGAAATCAAGACAGATCGTATAGAACCTCTAATTGAGAATCTGGTTCTGTCTTCACCTGCATATGCAATCATCATCAATGGGAAGGTCATCAAAGATACAGATCAACTATTGTCATCAGCGGATGGTTTGGAAAGCATAACCGTGGAATTATTGGGCAATGAGATTGCTGAAGACAATGATGCAGTTCAAGAGGCGTCGAACTGCCTTCTGCGTCTGGATATGAATAGGTTCACATCATGAAAATCTGTGAACTTGTCGGTAGTGAGCCTGTTGATATGGCCGCAAAGAGATCAGATGATAGATTGAAGAATTTGGATTTAATGAAGAAACGCGAATCGATAAAAAAATCGAAACTACAGCTAAAGAAAAAGAGTGATGCTCTGCGAAAGGCAAGCCAACCTGATCCGGTAGCATGAAGCAGTTGGCCTTCGACAAGGCCTAGTAAAAAAAAGTTTCTCCGGCGATGCCAATTCAGGTGTAGTAATTCAGACCCTATCTGACAGCTAGCGATTTTGACGCGGCGTTTGTCAGATCAGGTCGAAACTACTTCAATTCAGGCTACTACCAAGACGACAATACGATTTCACTAACGCCCTCAATATTTGGGGTTTGTTTCCTTCCGCTTGCTGCAGCCTGCTTTTCAACATTTGTTTTGACGAAACGTAGAAGCTCGCTAGAAGTGATTTGATTGTCACCATTCTTATCAGCCTCGCCCTCAAGCCCTTTCATCAGGTAATAGCTGAATAGTCCGTGCTTCGCTTCAGGCAAGGAATATGAAATTTCTGATCCAGACGAAGCTGACAGCACGGTAATATCAGTCAGGTTGGTATCAATCTCTCGATGAACGACCATTATTCCTCTGGCACTTGCTATCAGGGCTTCT
>JABJOR010000256.1 GCA_018664265.1 Rhodospirillales bacterium | reverse complement strand
GCTTTTTTTATGTCTACACAGTAATTTCAAATAAAAAATGTAGTAAATGTAGTTTTCTTGAATTTGTTGACGGGGAAATACTTTTGATACACACTCAAATTTCAAATAGTTAAAGTTCTAAAGTACCAATATTATATTAAAAATAATCTCAACAGGGAGAGTACGAATGAGCAAGAAGACTAAACCATCAATTACCACAAAAAAAATAACCCGCCGTACAGTTGTTAAGGGCGCAGCAGTGGCCAGTGCTGGGGCTTTGGCCGCTCCTATGGTTATCAAAAATGCACTAGCAGCCAGCGAAATCAATATCCTGATGTGGTCTGATTACCTGCCAGAAGAGTTCATTGCAGATTTCACCAGCTCTACAGGTATTAAGATAAATTACACTGGTATTGGTTCGAACGAAGAAATCATCAACAAAATGAAGGCCTCCAAAGGTCAAGGGTTCGACATTGTTTCCCCGACTAACAATCAGGGGCTCGAATGGGGACCATTGGAGCTTTTACAGCCTTTTGATTTGAACAAGGTTGCCCTCGACAAGGCAAATCCGGCGATGACCAGGATCGGTGATACCGACTGGAACTTCAAAGGTAAAGGTTCACACTGGCTTCCACATATCTGGGGTACTGAAGGCATTGCGTGGCGTACTGACAAGTGGGCTCCAACAGGTGGCGCTCCAAGTTATGGTGATGTCTGGTCGGATGCAAACGCTGGCAAAACCATGGGACGTCCGCATTCCATGATGCTATGTGCTGGTTTGTACATGGAAACCATTGGCGAATTAAATGCTGGTGACATGTGGAAGGCTTATAAATCTGAAACAGAGATGCGTCCTGTCTGGGAAAAAGTAACCGCATGGTGCATCGCGCGTAAGAAGAACCTTAAACTTCTGTGGAATGACGCTGATACACAGAAAAACGGCCTTCTGAACGAAGGTGTTATTGTTGGCCAGACTTGGGATGGCCCGCCACTTGCCCTTAAAAGTGCGGGTGAGCCAATTATGTACCAGGCACCGAAAGAAGGCTCCATGGCCTGGGTCGATGGCATGGCAATGCCGGTCGGTGCGAAGAACATTGATGAAATTTATGAATTCATCAAGTTCTCCTATGAAGCAAGTAAAGCTGGTAAAGCGATTGATTCGCACGGTTATAATTCACCGGTTTTGGGTGCTGATAAGTTTGCTGGAGATACATACAAGAAAAACTTCTCCGATGCTTATCCAGGCGATTCATTGGCTAACCTCAACCCGTGGCCACCACAGGCCCCGTGGTACGCCGAGATTCGTACCGAGTACGTAAACAAGTTCAAAAGCTCTTAACACTTAGAGACTTTTAAAACTTACCCCCGGATATCTTCAAATAATTTTTTGATATCCGGGGAATGCGTACCCGCACAGCAGTATCAGTTGAGAGGACCCAAATGAAAGACGGTGTAAGCATCGAGCTTCAGGACGTATGGATACGTTTCGGAGATTTCGTGGCAGTGCGCGAAGCCAACGTGCATATAGATGGTGGCAGTTTCTTCTCGTTTTTAGGCCCTTCTGGCTGTGGTAAAACGACAATCCTGCGTTCCGTTTCAGGTTTTCTGGACCCCAGCGAAGGCAAAATTCTTATTGGCGGCAAGGATATGGCTGGTATTGGCCCAAATAAGCGGCCAACGGCTCTGATATTCCAAAATCTGGCTCTTTTTCCACTTATGAAAGTTTGGGAAAACATTACATTTTCACTTGAAGTTCAAGGTGTCGGCAAAGCCGCCAGGCGCAAACGCGCCGATGAACTGCTCGACATGATTGCCTTGACGGGGCAGGGCGACAAGCTCCCCTCAGAATTATCCGGCGGTCAGAAACAACGCGTAGCAATTGCGCGCGCGCTATGCGCCGAGCCGGACGTTTTGCTGCTTGATGAGCCGTTATCCGCACTTGATTTGAAGTTGCGTCAACATATGAGAACCGAGCTGCGCCAAATTCAGAAACGCGTTGGCATCACATTTATTTACATCACCCACGATCAGGGTGAAGCCCTGACAATGTCCGATAGTATTGCGGTCATGCGTCACGGTATTATTGATCAGATCTCTGATGGGGAAGCTATCTATGACGACCCTGCAACACCGTTCGTCGCCTCCTTTGTTGGCGAGAACAACGTCTTCAGAGGCAAGGTAAAATCCATTGATAACGGTATGGCTGTTGTTGCTACCAATCGGACGGGTGACTTGCGTTGCCGCATAGGGACAGCTGCATTGGGTAATTTGCAAACAGGCGATGACGCGATGGTTTTCATCCGACCCGAAGCCCTCAGTATAGCTGCTGATGCCACGGATGCAGGAAATCACATAAAGGCATTGGTGATTAATGAAGAATTCGAAGGTCTGGCTTATCACGTCTTCCTTGAAGGGGACGCGGGCAAGGAAATCAAAATGTCCATTACCAATCAGGGCAAGGCGCGCGAAACATCCATGAACAAAGAACTGGTCTTGGAATTCAATCCTGAACAGGCAATCGTCTTGCCGTTCGGTGAGCTTGCGAGTGAATAGGTAGGCCTATGAAAAGCAAAGGTTTCATGACTGACTTTTTCGAGCGCAACGGCCTTGCGCTTGGGTTGTATCTGGTTCTTGCCGTTGGATTTTGGCTGGTCATCCTGATTATATTGCCACAGCTTTCCATGCTGGATTTTTCATTCCGCCATCATCTTCCACCACCGGAAATGGGTGGGCCGAAGGATGTCTACACATTAGAGCACTACAAGTTCCTAGTGCTGGGCGCACAAGGCTCGGATGCATCTTATAATGTCGTTGATCTGGGTGTATTTGCCCGGACCCTGTTTGCCGCATTGTTTGTGACCCTCCTGGATTTAGCACTTTGCTATCCACTGGCTTACTACTTGGGTCAGTCAAATGGCGGCGGATTTGTTCGGGTGCTGGTGTTGCTGCTTATTATTCCTTATTGGGTCAACGAGATTCTGCGCGCTTTCGCTTTCCGAATAATTTTTGGTGATAGTGGTGTTATCAATGAAATGCTCATGAGCATGGGGGTTATCGACGCTCCGCTTGATTTTATCCGCGAAAATATCGCGCTCTATTCGGGACTGGGGTATGCCTATATTCTGCTAATGATCTTTCCTATCTACAACGTTATCGAAAGCCTTGATCGCAATCAAATTGAAGCGGCCCGTGATATGGGATCACCTTGGTGGCGTATTCATTGGCGAATTGTCATCCCATATGCCAAGCCGGGTATATCATCTGGATGTACAATGGTCTTTATGTTGTCCGCAGGTGCGCTGGCTGCACCACAGATTCTTGGCGGGCCGTCCAGCCTGTGGTTTACGCAAATCATTTATCAGTGGTTTAATCAGGGCGGAAACTGGCCGCGCGGAGCAGCATACGCAATCGTTTTACTATCGGTGTGTATCATCATTGTGCTGTCTATGATGCGCCTGTTTAAAGTTAAAATGGGGGATTTGGGCAAGTGAAATCCAACAGCCCCCTGATCAAAATTTTTCTGGGTCTCTATTTGGTGATCTTTTTTGGATACCTTTTAGGGCCATTGGTTATCATGAGTATAACTGGTTTTAACTCAAACGGGTTTCCCCGTGTTGCCCCTTGGGAATGCCTGACTTTTGAATGGTTTGAGGTGCTTAGCAATGACAAGCGTATCATTAATGGAATCACGAACAGCTTTATTGTTGGTATTGGTACAGTCATTCTTTCGGTTGTCATGGGGCTCGCCGGATCACTGGTCCTGATACAGATCTGGCCGAAACTTCGTTCCACTTATTATACAATTGTTATTGCGCCAATTTTGATCCCCGGCGTTGTTTTGGGTATTTCAACGCTCGTGTTCTGGGATCGGATTAATGTTATGCTGGGGTTCAGTAGCGACAGCTTCCTGCACAACGGCATTTTTCAAACCATCTTGGGACAATCAACCTTCATTGCTTCGTATTGCATGCTGGTTTTCGTAGCGCGTTTGCAACGCTTCGATACGGGCCTGACAGAAGCTGCCCTTGATTTGGGAGCGACCAATGCACAGGCATTTCGGAAAATTCTTCTGCCATTCCTGAGGCCGGCAATTGCCTCTGCCGCTGTCTTGGCTTTTTTGGCATCGTTTGAAAATTACAATACAACAACATTTACCTTCGGCAAGTTTCCCACGCTAACGATCGAGCTGGCTCAGAAAGTGCGCTACGGAATTAACCCCTCAATTTCTGTCCTCGCATTTATAATCGTTGCTCTGACCATCATTGGTGCGCTCAGCTTTGAAATTTATCAACGCCGCAAACAGCTTGCACTGGCCAATGGTGCGCCTGTTGGCAGTGTCAGTGGCAACTTCCAATTACCAAAATTCATGCGGGGGAATCCGGCAAGTATTGTTTTGCTCTTGGTCGCTCTCGGTGGGTTTTCATCCATATGGTTTGCTAACGTCTACAGCCCGGATGCTTGCAAAGTTGAAGTTCGTGAGCAAAAGCGCCTTATTCAGCAAGAACAAATTGAAGCAATCAAACAGCAACAACTCCTTCGCCAACAAGAAGAAGCGCAGCAAGGACCTGATATATTCAGCCCCGATAACAGCCTGGTGCCGAAAACTGATTCAGAGCCAGCGACGCAGGGCGGGGGATCATTTGGCAATGTCTTTGCGCCACAAAATCTGGATGAAGCAGGACCGGAAAGTGACGCCAAAGAGGATGCCGGAGGCTCGGAAGCCTCGACCACGAACTCAGGAAACAGCACGTTCGGTAATGTCTTTGATCCATCAAATCTGGATCAGTAAGAGGTCATGCTGGGCACTTTGCTCTGTTGATATCAATTTAATAAGATGGAGGGGTATAGACCCAGATGACAATGGCATCAATGTCTCCAATATTGACGCATTGATGTTTGCCCGGTTTGCTGAAGGTAAAGCTATCTCCTTCATAAAGTCGATAACATGTGCTTTCGTTCCAGATTTCAAGGCTGCCTTTTAGCACAAACCCTGCTTCTTCACCTTTTCGTTGGCGGCCTTGTTGCCCCGTTGTTGAACCCGGTGAAAAAGTTGTTAATGTCAGCTCGGCAGCACCTGTCAGGGTTGGGGAGAGCAGTTCTTCTGTTATGCCCATTAATCCGAGGTCTAGTGTGCGTCGATTGTTACGTCGTACAATTATACCATGTTCATTTTCAGGAGTGTCATTCTGCCCCTGAAAAAACCAGTTCATTTGGACGCCAAGTGTATTTGAAATACGTTGAAGACAGGAGATAGAGATACCGGATAAATCACGTTCAATCAGACTGATATAACCGCTTGAACGCCCAATGCCTTCAGCCAATGCTGTTATCGTCATTCCGCGAGCTTTGCGTAAATCACGAACTTGTGCACCTATGGACAATAGCTTTGTATTACCATCCTCTGGCGCGTTGGGTTCCAGGTTTGGGTGGACACTCACTGTGATGAATCCATTCTTGTAATCAGTATTTAGTGTTGAATGAACCTGTGTTACATAGTTTTCTATGAATTGCAAGATTAAGAAAAATTAGAAAATTTAACTGGTATTAAAAAAAATATTAGTGAAATTAAAAAAATCTTGAATTTTTTTAATTTCCCGCTTAATAAGTACAATATATTTAAACAAGCTTTACCTGATTAAGGAGATCCTCGCATGGTCAAGATGACAACTGAAGAAGCCTTTGTAAAAGTCTTACAGATGCATGGCATTGAGCATGCCTTTGGTATTATTGGCTCAGCCTTCATGCCAATCTCGGATTTATTTCCAAAAGCCGGTATTCAGTTCTGGGATGTTGCGCATGAGACCAACGGTGGTTTGATTTGTGATGGTTATACCCGCACAACGGGGAAAATCGCCATGGCGATTGCGCAAAATGGCCCCGGTATTACGGGGTTTGTAACACCGATTAAGACAGCTTACTGGAACCACACGCCGATGTTGCTGGTGACCCCGCAAGCTGCCAACAAGACAATCGGACAAGGCGGTTTTCAGGAAGTCGAACAGATGGCTCTGTTCAAGGATATGGTTTGCTATCAGGAAGAAGTCCGTGATCCATCGCGCATGGCCGAAGTCCTCAACCGTGTAATCGAGAAAGCTATTCGGGGATCAGCCCCGGCACAAATTAATGTACCGCGTGATTACTGGACACAAGTGATTGATATTGAGCTTCCGCAGATCGTCAGACTCGAGCGCCCTGCAGGCGGTGCCACTGCTATTGCTGCCGCTGCCAAGTTGCTCTCGGATGCCAAATTCCCTGTGATCCTGTCCGGTGCAGGTGTGGTCATCGGTGACGCCATCCCTGAATGTCAGGCTTTGGCAGAACGGCTGGATGCTCCCGTGGCAAGTGGCTATCAACATAACGACAGCTTTCCGGGAAGTCATGCGTTGGCGGCTGGGCCGTTGGGCTATAACGGATCGCGAGCTGCTATGGAATTAATTGCAAAGGCCGATGTTGTTTTGGCGCTTGGAACACGGCTCAACCCGTTCTCGACTTTGCCGGGGTACGGCATAGATTACTGGCCAGCGGACGCGAGCATTATTCAGGTGGATATGAATTCAGATCGCATAGGCCTGACCAAGAAAGTCAGCGTTGGTATTTGCGGTGATGCCAAGCAGGTTGCGGCACAAATTCTTGCGCAGCTTTCGGCCAG
>JABJOR010000255.1 GCA_018664265.1 Rhodospirillales bacterium | reverse complement strand
CGTTACGAACTTTGCCTATAACTCTCGACGCATGATCGCCGTTGAAGGCAAGCATAATATCGGGGAAGCCGCAGCGGCTCTGATCCCGGATAATGCTTCTGTTATCCTGAATATTGGAACAACAACCGAGCAGGTTGCCAAATCGCTTTACCGCCATAAAGGATTGATGGTGATTACGAATAACATCAACATTGCCAATATTCTGCTGGAAACATCCGAGGCCGAAGTTTTGATAGCTGGCGGCTCAGCCCGTCGGGCGGATGGCGGCATTATTGGCGCCAGTGCGGTTGACTTTATCCGGCAGTTTAAAGTCGACATTGCCGTCATCGGTGCCTCTGCCATTGATGAAGATGGCTCGCTGCTGGATTTTGATCACCGGGAAGTTCGGGTGTCCAAAGCAATTCTGGAACATGCTCGCAAAGTCATTTTGGTGACAGATGGAATGAAGTTTGAGCGCAAGGCTCCGGCTCGCATAGGGCATATCTCAGAAATAAAAACCTTTGTTACGGACGTTCCTCCACCACAAAAATTTATCGATTTATGCAATGAGGCTGGCGTAGAAATTATTGTCGCGGAACAGGATATGCCACTGCCGGAAGATTCTGTGGATGAATAATGCGCCAGCCCTCTTTGATATTTTTATTGTTGGCGGCGGCATAAATGGGTGCGGCATTGCTCGTGATGCTGCCGGGCGGGGGTATAAAGTTTTTCTGGCCGAACAAGATGATTTTGCGAGTGGAACTTCATCGCGCTCAACAAAATTGATCCACGGGGGTTTGCGTTATCTCGAACATTACGAATTTATGTTGGTGCGCAAAGCACTGATAGAGCGTGAAATCTTATGGAAGATGGCCCCCCATATTATCAAACCCCTTCGTTTTATTTTGCCCCATTATAAAGGATTGCGGCCTGCGTGGTTCTTGCGTCTTGGCCTGTTCTTTTATGATCACCTAGGGGGACGAAAGCTACTGCCGCCGACAAGAGATGTAAATCTCAAATCAGACGAAACCGGAACACCCCTTCAACCCGCGTTCACCAAAGCCTTCGAGTACTCGGACTGTTGGGTGGATGACGCCCGCCTTGTTGTCCTGAACGCAATGGATGCTCGCAGCCGTGGTGCCGTTATCAAAACCCAAACTAAAGTTATCAAATCTGAACAGATCGATGGTGTGTGGCATGTGCACACGGAAGACCAACAAAACGGTGAACAGGAAATCATTCAGGCAAAAATTCTCGTCAATGCAACAGGCCCCTGGGTTGATCAATACCTTGGCGGGGCAGGTGGGCAACCGGATGTCCATAATGTTCGTCTTGTGCTGGGCAGTCATATCATCGTTGAAAAAATGTTTGATCATGACAAGTGCTACATTTTCCAAAATGTCGATGGACGAATTATTTTTGCCATCCCCTATGAAAATGATTTTACAATGATTGGTACGACAGATCTGGATTATGTCGGTGATCCGGGTGAGGCTGAAATTACCGAAGATGAAATCGAGTATCTTTGTACTTCTGCCAGCCAGTATTTCAAAAACCCTGTAGCCCGCGATCAGGTCATATGGCAGTTTTGTGGCGTGCGTCCTCTATTTGACGATGGTGCATCCAAAGCCCAGGAAGCGACCCGTGATTATATATTGCGCGTAGACAAACAAACGGATAAATCCGGATTGATTAATATCTTTGGCGGAAAAATAACCACATACAGGCGGCTGTCAGAAGCCGTTATTGAAAAGATCGAAGCTATTCTTGGGCCGAAAAAACCTGTGTGGACAAAAGGCAGTTACCTGCCAGGTGGTGATTTTCCGGTGGGCACAATTGATAATTTGGTGAAGGATATCAGAAAGAAATTTCCATTTCTGGATCAGTCCCATGCAATGCGGCTGGCAACTCTATACGGCACAATTACCTATGATATCCTGCAAGATGCAAAAACCATTAATGATCTGGGGCGTTGCTTTGGCGCAAATTTATATAAGCTCGAAGTCGATTATCTGATGGTGCAGGAATTCGCAGTTGACCCTGATGACATATTATACCGTCGAACCAAACTTGGTTTATTGTTGAGCGACGCTGAAAAAAATATGCTAAAAAAATATATGCATTAAGGGAAGCTGCGGAGTTAAAACGTAATGAGCAATGATAAAGAATATATTCTGGCGATTGATCAGGGAACCACTTCATCACGTGCCGTTTTATTTGATCATGGCTATAGCGTAGCCTCTATTAGGCAAATGGAGTTTACCCAACATTTCCCTAATTCCGGTTGGGTCGAACATGACCCGGAAGAAATCTGGCAGACCACAATAGCCAGTTGCAAAGCCGCCATGGCCGAGGCAAATGCCACTCCAGATGACATCGCATCAATTGGCATTACAAATCAGCGAGAAACAACTGTTATCTGGAACCGGGAAACTGGAAAGCCCATCCACAATGCCATAGTCTGGCAGGACAGGCGAACATCGGATACATGCAAAGCCCTGCGTGATGCGGGCCATGAAAGCTCTGTGACTGAAAAAACCGGCCTGTTATTGGACCCTTATTTTTCTGCAACAAAAATAGCCTGGATTCTCGATCATGTTGATGGAGCGCGAGAAGCGGCAAATGCTGGGAAGTTGGCTTTTGGAACCGTGGACAGTTTTCTGCTGTGGCGTCTGACAGGTGGCAAGGTCCACGCAACAGATGCAACAAATGCCAGCCGAACCATGCTCTATGACATTCACCAGGGCCGCTGGCGTGGCAGCTTGCTCGATTTATTCAGAATTCCGGAAAGCATCTTACCCGAAGTCCATGACAGCGCTTGTGATTTTGGCCAGACTGAACCAGAAATATTTGATGGCGTGATATCTATTTCAGGTATTGCAGGCGACCAACAGGCCGCAACGGTTGGTCAAGCCTGTTTCGAACCAGGAATGATGAAATCGACCTATGGCACGGGTTGTTTTGCCCTGCTCAATACGGGCAACACGGCTGTTGCATCCAAAAATCGGTTGCTGACAACGATTGCCTATCAAATAGACGACCAACCCACGTATGCATTGGAAGGCTCAATCTTTGTTGCAGGTGCTGCCGTGCAGTGGCTACGAGATGGATTGGGGATAATCGAGAGCGCCCCACAATCCGGTGAATTGGCTGAGCAAGCCAGCCCGGCAGAGGATGTCTATCTGGTTCCGGCTTTTGTTGGGTTGGGTGCGCCCTACTGGGATGCGGATTGCCGTGGCGCACTGTTTGGCCTGACACGAAATACCGGGCCTGCTGAAATTGCTTTGGCCACACTGGAATCCGTTTGTTACCAGACCAATGATTTGCTTTCGGCCATGCGCCGTGACTGGGGCGCCGCGCAGCAAACAGTGCTCAGAGTCGACGGCGGCATGGTTTCATCAAATTGGACCATGCAACGCCTGTCCGATATTCTCGACGCACCCGTTGACAGGCCAACTGTATTGGAAACAACGGCATTGGGTGCAGCTTACCTTGCAGGCATGCAGGTTGGCTTCTATCCCAAACTCAATGAATTTGCGCAAAGCTGGAATCTGGAAAAACGATTTACAGCCGATATGCCGGACAATATTCGCCAGAAAAAACTGGACGGTTGGGCAGACGCCGTTAAACGCACCTTGTCAAAATAATACCCGAAGCCTATGAGCGCATAATCTCCTCATAGATGGTAAGTAACATTCCGTTTTCCTCCAAAATAGCGTGTTTGGTTTCCGGTTGTACTTTGTTGTAATTCAACAAACAGCATAGTGGATTGATATGTCGATGTTTTGTGCATTTGGCACGATATCTGCAATCTACGTGCGTATCCGTGACTAATTTTTGGATCACGGAAACATATATTTATCGAATTTTGACGGGGTGCCTGATGGCTGAGCATGATTTTGAAACAGACGGCTTTGATTTTTCCAACGTAGCAAACAAGTTGGGCGTCACGCGACGGACTTACTTGAAATTTTGCGCCGGGGTAGCGGCCTCGCTTGGGCTCTCAACGAAAGCCTCTCTTGCTATGGCGCAGACTATTGCGGAAGCAAGCAAGCGACCTCCTGTAATCTGGTTGCATGGTCAGGAATGTACAGGACCGACGGAATCGTTGCTGCGGTCCGAGCAACCCTCCCTTGCGCATTTGATCCTGGATATGATCTCGCTTGATTATCACCAGACGCTGGATGCTGGAGCCGGGCACAAGGTTGAAGAAATCAAAAAGAAATCCATGGAAGAAAACAAGGGTAAGTATCTTCTGGTGGTTGAAGGTGCCATCCCGGTCAAGGATGGCGGCATCTATTGTAAAATTGCCGGAGAGACCATGTTGGATCTGACAGTGGAAGCCGCTGAAAATGCTGCTGCTATTGTAGCCTTTGGCTCTTGTGCCAGTTGGGGTGGGGTGCAGTCAGCTTCACCAAACCCAACCGGTGCAAAAGGCGCGCAGGCCATTTTACCAGGCAAGACAGTGGTCAATATTCCTGGCTGCCCACCAAACCCGGCCAACTTCCTGGGCACTGTTTTGTATTTTGTAACTTTTGGAAAGCTGCCACCACTGGATGAGCAAAATCGTCCCAAGTGGGCTTATGGCCGCTTGATCCATGAAAATTGCTATCGTCGTCCGCATTTCGATGCTGGGCGCTTTGCCACCGAGTTTGGTGATGAGGGTCATAAAAAAGGCTATTGCCTGTACAAATTGGGCTGCAAAGGCCCCGAGACTTATAACAACTGCCCAAGCCTTGAGTTTAACAACGTCGGTGGTGGCGTTTGGCCTGTCGGTGTGGGGCATCCTTGCTTCGGCTGTTCTGAACAAGGGGTTGGCTTTAATAAGCCAATGTTCAGTCTGGCCGATGTGAAGACACATACACCGCCAAACAACTTCCCGGCTATTGACGACAGGCAGCAGGAAAGTGGTATTTCGCCAACAGCTGCTGCTATTGGTGGAGCCGCCGTTGGTGCGGCTATCGGTGCGACCCTGGTTGCTTCTAAGAAGCTGGGGAACAAGGATGCTGGCGGCGACGAAAGCTCCAGTTCTGATGATCAGGGCAAATAGGGGGCACCATGAAACGGCGGGAATTTCTAAAGAAATCGTTGAGTACCGGTACTGCGACTCTCTGTACAGTGGCTGCGGCTGGCTCAGCTGAGGCGCGGGAAAACCTTAAGCCAAAAGAAGACGCTATTGGCATGTTGTACGATTCAACCTTGTGCGTCGGTTGCAAGGCTTGTGTCTATAAGTGCAAAGAAGTCAACGGCATGCCGCCCGTTCAGGAAAGCGAAATTTACGCCTGGGACGAAGCGCGGGATCTGTCTGGCGATACCATGAACGTCATCAAAATTTATCAAGACGGCACGGCTGCCGTTAAAGATTCAGAGGTTGACGGTTTTGCCTTTGAAAAAAGAAGCTGTATGCATTGTGTCGACCCGGGGTGTGTCTCGGTTTGCCCGGTAACAGCCATGCGCCAAGACCCCATAACAGGCATTGTTACGCACCATGCAGATGTCTGTATCGGGTGTCGCAATTGTATGGTCGGGTGCCCTTATAACGTTCCGCAATTTGAATATGACGATGCATTTGGTCAGATCATAAAATGCCAAATGTGTAACCAAAAAGGTGTCGAACGTATTGATAAAGGCATGATGACGGGCTGCGCAGAGGCTTGCCCAACCGGGGCAACTTTGTTTGGATCACGCACGGAGCTGATGGCGGAAGCCAAGCGCCGGATGGATTTGAAAGCAGGTGAAATTTACAATTACCCACGCGGTGATGTGAGAACCCCTGATAGTTTCCATGAGAAAGAAGTTCCTGAATACAAAAAGCATATTTGGGGTGAGACAGAAGCCGGGGGCACCAACGTTTTGCATATCTCTTCTGTATCCTTCGACAAGTTGGGAATGCCACCGCTCGGCGATCGTTCGGCGGCTTCCATCGCAGAAGGTGTTCAGCATTCCTTGTACAGCTATCTGGCGTTGCCTGCTGTTGCGCTGGCTGGTCTGGCAATTACAGTTCGTCGCAATACCGATGATAAGGAGGAAGAATTATGAGTGCACATAAAGCACTGGGCGGTCGGATATTTACTCTGCCGTTTATGATCCTTGGTATCATCGCTGCTATTGGTATCTATTATATGGCCCAACGTTTCATTCTTGGGATGGGCACCGTTGCCAATATTAATGGCGGGTTCCCTTGGGGAATTTGGGTTGTTTTCGATGTTGTCATTGGAACAGGCCTTGCTTGTGGCGGTTACGCTTTGGCTTTCACCGTATATCTGTTTAACAAGGGGCAGTACCATCCATTGGTTCGCCCGGCTCTTCTGGCTAGTTTGCTTGGGTACGCGTTAGGCGGGTTTGGTGCAATTTTCGATATGGGGCGCTGGTGGCAGTTCTATAACATTGTCCTGCCCGGAAATTGGAACTTTAACTCGGCAATGCTGGAAGTGGGGCTGTGTGTTGCTCTCTATATTCTGGTTTTAATCATCGAGTTTGCCCCTGTTTACCTGGAAAAAATTGGTGCAAAAGGCCTGCTCAAATCTCTCAATAAAGTCATGTTCTTCTTTATTGCTCTGGGCGTTTTGCTTCCAACCATGCACCAGTCATCCTTGGGATCACTATTAATTGCCATGGGCTATAAAGTTGACCCATTATGGCAATCGCTTCAATTTCAGCCATTATTGGCGGTGATCAGTGCTTTGGTTATGGGGTACTCGATTGTTATCTTTGAGGCCTCGCTATCCAATGTGAGCTTCGGTGGTAAATCAGAAACACCTTTGTTGTCCGTATTGGCAAAAGTTGCTATTGGCCTTTTGGTGGCATTTGTCGTCATTCGTATGATCATACTGATGATACAAGGCAAGTTTGGTTTGATCTTTGCCGGTGATTTCAGCAGCCTCATGTTCATGCTGGAAATGGCACTGTTTATTATACCGCTATTCATTCTGGCATCACCTGCAAGACGACAAAATGGAGGAAAGCTGCTGATCGCGGCTGTATCCATGTTGTTCTCGGGTGCTCTGTATCGCTTCAACGCCTTTTTGTTCACTTTTGATCCAGGCCCCGGGTACAGCTATTTCCCGTCGGCATCGGAAATCATGGTGACACTCGGCATCATCGCAATTGAAATTATGGCCTATCTGGTCGTTGTCAAAACACTGCCTGTTCTGCATAGCAGCGAACAAGCATAAGAAATCGATTAAGGAGATAATATCGTGACGACACGCATAACAGTCGACCCAATTACCCGAATAGAAGGTCACTTGCGTATTGATGTGGAAGTTGACGACGGCAAGGTTACAAAGGCCTGGTCATCTGGCCAAATGTGGCGAGGCATTGAAAAGATTCTCGTTGGACGTGATCCACGTGAAGCCTGGATGTACACGCAACGCTTCTGCGGTGTGTGTACCACTGTTCACGCCATTACCTCAGTACGCGCCGTTGAAAATGCCTTGCAGATGGAGGTGCCGGTTAACGCACAGTTGATCCGTAACATCATCCAGACGGCCCATGCTATTCAGGATCATATTGTTCATTTCTATCATCTGTCGGCGGTGGATTGGGTTGATGTGGTGTCGGCCCTTAAGGCTGATCCAAAAGCCACAGCCAAACTGGCAGAGAGCCTTTCTGACTGGTCATTGAATGGCGAGCATGAAATGAAGGCCGTTCAGGATCGCTTGAAAAGCTTTGTTGAAAGCGGCCAGCTTGGCCCGTTCGCCAGCGGTTTCTGGGGGCACCCGGCAATGAAGTTACCGCCGGAAGTTAACCTTCTGGCTGTTGCCCACTACTTGCAGGCGCTTGATGTTCAAAATCATGCTAACAAGATTGTCGCGATCCTGGGTGGGAAAACGCCTCATATTCAAAACGTTGCCGTTGGTGGTATTACCAACTCCATCGGTCATGATGCGCCGTCTGTATTGAATATTGAACGCATTATGCTGATCAAGGGGTTCATCGATAAGTTGGAGCACTTTGTAAAATCAGCATATATGACGGATGTTCCGGCCATCGGTGCATTCTATCTGGATTGGACTGGCTATGGTGGCGGGGTGACCAATTACCTTTCCGTTCCCGATTGCCCACAAGATACCAAGGGCACCAAGTTTGACCTTCTCGGTGGCTTTATCGAAAATGGTGATCTTTCGAGCTATAAGCCGATCACCAATTTCAATGATTCATATTTCCGTGATGGTGTTGCTGAAAGCTCCAAGCATGCCTGGTATGAAGGTGATGAGCCTTTGCATCCATTTAAAGGAGAAACCGAACCACAATACACGGACTTCCAGGATGATGGACAGTACTCATGGGTTAAAGCGCCTACGTTCTACGGCAAACGTGCCGAGGTTGGCCCGCTTGCCAATGTGATGGTTAATGTTGCTGCCGGTGAAGAGCGTTATACCAAATATCTGGGTGATGCCATTGGCGTAATTAAATCTGTTGCCGGAATTTCAGAAGTGCCATTGTCCGCATTGAATTCGACTATTGGTCGCCATGCAGCTCGTGCAATTCGCTGCGGTGTGATGATGGATACTTTGAAACAGCAATGGCAAAAACTGGTAGACAATATTGCCTCTGGCGATACAGATACCTTCAACGCACCGGAATTCCCGAAAGGCGAAATTGAAGGTGTTGGTTTCCATGAAGCTCCTCGTGGCACATTGTCACATTGGGTTGTTATCGAAGATGCCAAAATCAAAAATTATCAGGCTGTTGTTCCAAGTACCTGGAATGCCGGACCACGCGACGCTGATGGTGAGCCAGGGCCCTATGAAGCATCGCTTCTTGATAATCCGATTGCTGATCCTGAAAACCCGCTGGAAGTTCTCCGCACGGTTCATTCATTTGATCCCTGTATCGCTTGCGCCATTCACATGGTTGATACCGAGAACAAACCGATTGTAAAAGTGAAAGCGCTTTGATGACGGAGAAAAGCGATATTCTGGTTATCGGCATGGGCAATGTGCTAATGCAGGACGAGGGTGTGGGCGTTAGGGCGGTTGAAGAACTTGAAAGCCGTTACATACTGCCCCTCGGCCCGGATGGTATTGAAGTCATGGACGGCGGTACTACCGGTACGGAACTTCTGGAGCCTATGCGTGGCGTTAAGCATCTGATTGTTGCTGATGCCATAAACACAGGCGCTCCGGCGGGCTCCCTTGTCCGCCTTACGGATGAGCAGGTTCCTGCTTTCTTTCAGACCAAGCTATCCAATCACCAACTCGGGTTATCTGATTTATTGGCTCTGCTAATATTGACTGATGATGCACCGGAACATGTGACGATCATTGGCATGGTCCCTCATTACCTGGAAAACAAACTCGGCCTTAGCAAAGAAGCCAATGCCGGATTGCTGGAAATGGTTGATATGATTGTGGCCGAGCTGAAATCTCTGGACGTGCCATTGCAGGAACGGGCTGAGCCACTTCCATGTTATTGGGGTGAGCAAGCCAAACTGGAAGTACTCAAAGAATGTGCGTAGGCATTCCCCTCAAAATTATTGAGGCGGGAGAGTTTGTTGCCCGCGCCGAAGGCCGTAATGGTATTGAAGAAGTCAATATGATGTTGATCGGCTCTCAACCAGTCGGAACATGGGTATTGAATTTCCTTGGCTCTGCCCGTGAAGTTTTGAGCGAAGATGAAGCTATCAAAATTAATAGCGCACTGGATGGATTAACCGCGATTATGAATGGGGAAGAAAATGTCGATATTGACCATTATTTCCCGGATATCGCCACATCCTGAATTGGAGAATAAACGTGATCAGTTCACAAAATCTGGT
>JABJOR010000254.1 GCA_018664265.1 Rhodospirillales bacterium | reverse complement strand
TTTCCAGTTTGTACGGTCCACAGCCAGATGCCACGGCTTATCCTTCAACCCCATAATGTGAACCAGCAGACGAGCGACACAGCCATCATCAAGGCGAACATATTGAAAAAACCGCTCAAACCGTCGATGCACAGATAATGTCTTGGCCCGTGTATCAACATGCCCCGCAAGACGCCACAGACTGACGGTTCCGGTTTGAACAATCAACGCAACCAACCAAACAAGTGTTTCCCGCCTTGTACGCCAAAATGGAATGCGGTCTTCTAACGACAGGGATAAAGACTTGGTCAGTGATTGCTGCATATTCAGAGACTTTCCTTCGACAGAGGATCTCAAAATATGAATCACTTCAGGTGTTTATCCCGTTAAGTCGGGTACTGTGCGTTTTTACACAGCTTGGACCCCAAACAGACATTATAACTGCTTAGATTTCAAAAATATATTGGGCTGTACCATATATATTAATAGAAAGCTCGATAGGTATGAAATCTGTACAACATGATTATATGATAAATTTTTATTCTATGACCTCGGACGCTCTTTTCCAGGGTCATAAAATGACAGAGGCACAACAACCGCCGGCAGGCGTTTTTGATGCCCGTCTAACTTGCCCACTTCAACAGAGGTTCCGGGCTCGGCGTGCTCCACTGCCATGCGGCAAAGGGCGATATTCTTTTTCAAAACAGGTGAACGGGTTGCGGAAGTAATGACGCCGACCTGGTGATGTCCAACACGGACACAATCGCCATGAACGGCAAGCTCAGCCCCCGGCAGTTCCAGGCCCACGAGCACTTGTTGCGGGTTCTCTTTTCGTTTGATCAGGGCATCGCGGCCCATAAAGTCTTCATCTTTCGACTTCAACGGCACGGTAAAGCCAATCCCTGCCTCAAACGGATCGGTTTGATCGTCAAATTCATAACCGGCAAATATCAAGCCAGCTTCAATACGCAGAATATCAAGCCCTTCCAGACCAAGCGGGATCATGCCCGCGGGCTCTCCCACAGTCATGATGGCATCCCACACGGCGGGGCCGTCATTGGGGTGACAAAACACTTCAAAGCCCAGTTCGCCCGTGTATCCCGTACGAGAAAATATCACAGCGGGGCCATCAGGATCGCCGATGTGGCCGATGGAAAGCCGGAACCACTGGAGCTCTTCAACGCTCGGCTGATGTGGCGGGGTCCAGATCACCTGTTTCAGAATATCCCGGCTTAGTGGCCCCTGAATAGCCAGATTATGGAGTTGATCGGTAGAGGATTTGACCCAGACTTCCAAGCCCAGTTTTTCAGCCTGTTTGCGCAACCATTCCCCGCCATAATCGGAACCACCAATCCAGCGGAAATTATCGTTTCCCAGACGAAAGATCGTACCATCATCAATCATCGTGCCGGTGTCATAGCACATTGCCGTATAGACCACCTGACCGACAGCCAGTTTTCTAACATTCCGGGTCATGCAGTGCTGCAACAGGGTTTCAGCATCCGGGCCAAGAACTTCAAATTTGCGAAGAGCTGTCAGATCCATGATCGTGGCTCGTTCACGACAGGCCCAGTATTCAGCGATGGCTCCGTGATTTGTATAACTGTTGGCGAGCCAGTAACCGTTATATTCCACAAAGTTTCGTGTCAGTGCGGATGTGCGGGTATGAAACCCGGTTTCCTTTGTCATCTCTACCTCCGAATCCGTCCGTTTTCGGTATCCTATTGATCGCCTGGTTTCCATATTTTCGTCATAAACCCGTATATGAATATCTGTTGGGTTCCAGCCGTTCGCAGCGTCGATATCACAGGGACAGGCAGAACTGACACAGAGCAAGTCCTCAATAGCCCGTAATAAAACGAAGTCACCGGGTCGGGACCATGGCTCGTCCATATAAAACTGGTTCAGATCATCAATGCCGGTATTAAAGAAAAAATTCATCGCCATCCAGCCGCGCCGTGGGTGAATACCATAGGGCTGAAGGACTGTATTAAAGTTTTCTGAACAGTTCACATGCCCCGGATAGCCTGCATCTTCATAATACTTTGCTGCGCAGGCGAGACCGAAGGCGTCATGGCGCATGCAGGTATCCTGAACGATTTCCACAAGCGGTTGGAAATCCTGATCATAATATTTCGCATGCAGCCCCGGGTGCGGATAACCATGGGCCATCAGGGTACGGGTGGTGGTCGCGTCCAGACACCGTTCTATTCCCTTGTCGAGTTGGGCAACAGGAAAAGTCTGAAGATCCGAACATTGCCTGCCTGAAACATCAATCACCTGGATCCATTGACCAGCTTTGACTTCATAAGTACTTGCCGTCCCGCGATCAATTTGAAAGTCCTGGAGCGGGTCCGCCAACGGATCAGGCAAGGATTGCGCTACAACCATGTCCGGATTGGCGCGTTCAATATACAGCTCTATTTGGGTGGGCGGATTTTGTGCGTCAACCCTCATAGGGGTGCCGGGCACCATGGCGACAAGGATAGCATCCTTCTGGACCGTCATCTGAACGGTTTCACCGGCTCTGCTTTCAGGACCAAACAAGGGGGCGACCTTTAAGCCATCCAACGCGATGATACGGCGTGCCAACTGGGCCTGCAATTCTGGTTGAATATGTGGCTTTTCACTGCCTGACAACCCCAGAACCCCGGTGTCCCACTGGCCATTTGCATAGGCCGCGATCTCTGTCCTTTGCAGGCCTTCCGTATCGATCAACCGGACCTTGTCACCTGCAAATACCTGCAAGACAACAGACCCTCCGCCACGAATGGTATGGCGTTCAACGCCCTCAGGCAGGACAGGCATGCCGGGTCGGAGTATTCGGGAGCGTTCTTCTGTGTTGGATAATTCATTCATCAGATGAGTCCCAAAGCCTTTTTCCGATCAACTGACCAGCGAACGATCAAATGATCGACAGCCAAGCCGATAAATGCAACACACAGGCCAAGCATGATCCCGTTGCCTGTTCCATTTTTATCCGACAGGGATTTTAGAATATATTGCCCCAAATCGTCGGTACCGATCATAGCTCCGATGATGACCATAAACAGGGCAAAAACGACGGTTTGATTGATACCCAGCATTATATGTGGAAAGGCCAGAGGTAATTCGATCTGGAGCAATCTCTGCATCCGATTGACGCCCGACATGGAACCTGCATCCTGTAAGGAAGGGGGGACATTACGAAGTCCCTCCACCGTATATCTGATAGCCGGGATATTGGCATAGATAATAACCGCGATTAACACGGATGTATCGGTTACACCAAACAGCATAATCACGGGGATCAGGTAGATAAACGAGGGGAATGTCTGAAATGTATCACAAAGAAGCAAAACAATTTTTGTCGCCAAAGAGTTCTGCGCACATAAAGAACCTGCAATGATGCCTATTGTAACTGAAACAAGAACGGCAAAAGTTGTCATGTAAGCCGTAATCAAGGCTCTGTCCCACCATTCTGTGGAAGCTATAAACAGCAAAAAACCACCGACAATCAAAGCCGATCTTATGCCGCCAATGATGTAACCAATACCCATCACCAATACAAAGGTAGCTGACACTGGCATGCTCAGGTAAGCCGTTTTCATGGGCACCAGCACATTAATAATCAGTGCCTTGTTGAAAGTCTGCAGGCCCTGATACCAATTATCCACCATCCAGTCCACGC
>JABJOR010000022.1 GCA_018664265.1 Rhodospirillales bacterium | reverse complement strand
GGGAAATTCGATGAAACGGTTAACTCTCATTACCGCGTGAGCGGTTTAGTCCTATGGCTATAAGCGGAAGTTCTGACTACTTCACGTTAATGTCAGTTTATGGGGAGCAAAGCAGACAATCATTTTTCGCATATGCTGTGTCATTTAGATTCTATTTTATGTGTCAATTTACACTTTAAGCCCTCTCGAACCCGCGAGAGACTTCCCAGTCTGTGACCCGGCGATCATATTCATATTGCTCCCATTTTGCAGCGTGAACGTAATGGTCGATAACATCGTCTCCCATAGCAGCACGCAGCATGGATGAGCCATCAAGGGCGTCTGTAGCTGCGCGTAAAGTGGACGGAATTTCCCGCGCCCCTTCTCCGCCATAGGCATCACCGACGAATTCAGCCTCTAGTTCACGTTTTTTCTCAATTCCATCAATACCAGCCGCAAGTAGAGCAGCCATTGCCAGATAGGGATTTAAATCCGCGCCCCCTACCCTGCATTCAATACGAATAGCCTTGGTGTCGGCACCACACACACGATATCCGGCTGTACGGTTATCCATGGACCAGATCGCTTTTGTCGGCGCAAAGGTGCCTTCCATAAACCGTTTGTAGGAATTGATGTAGGGAGCAAGAAAATAAGTTATCTCACTGGCATGGCTTAACAGGCCAGCTACGTAGTGCTGCATCAGCTCCGACATGCCGTATTTTTGATCGGAATCATAAAACAAAGACTCTCCCTCAAGGCTCCACAAGGATTGATGGACGTGTGATGAATTGCCTGAGGCCTCATAGCTCCATTTTGCCATAAAGCTTATGGAACGTCCTTTTGCCCAGGCGATCTCCTTACATCCATTTTTGATGATTGAGTGGCGATCAGCCATGGTCACGGCGTCTGTATAACGAACGTTGATTTCTTCCTGTCCTGCTGAGGCTTCCCCTTTGGAGTTCTCAACGGGGACGTCTGCACCTTGCAAGCCTGTACGAATGGCGCGCATGACGTCTTCTTCCTTGGTTGTCTGGAAGATATGATAGTCTTCGTTATAGGCACTGATGGGTGAAAGATCTTTATGGCCATTCAATTGTGCTTCTTCATAGCTTTCCTGAAACAAAAAGAATTCCAACTCGGAAGCCATGAAAGCCTTCATGCCCATAGCTTCAAGGCGAGCAACTTGTTTCTTTAAAATTGCGCGAGGTGAATGGGGGACTTCGGCGTGGGTTTTATGATCAAGCATGTCACACAGCACAAGCGCTGTGCCCTCCAGCCAAGGGATATGGCGTAAAGTGCTCATATCCGGTTTCATGGTGTAATCACCATAACCAGATTCCCAGCTTGTCGATTTGTACCCCTCGACCGTTTCCATTTCCATATCGGTGGCGAGCAGGTAATTGCAGCAATGAGTTTCCTCCCAAGCGCTTTCAACGAAGAATTCAGCTTGAAACCGTTTACCCATCAGGCGGCCCTGCATATCGACTTGAGCCGCAATTACGGTATCAATTTCACCACTGTCCACGGCTTGTTTCAATTCATCCAGAGTCAATTTGCCTGCCATCTAAGCACCTGTAAATTTAGAAAATAGATAAAAAAACACCCCAGCATCAAAAGACACTGGGGTGCTAATTTTGCTAGATCAGGAATACCTGTAAGGTACGCCAGCTTTGTGCATAACGTCTGAATAGTCTTTGAATGCCTGAACAACTTTGCCAGCCCGTGGACTGATAGAAGCCAGTTCATCCCAGAATTCAGCGGAATCAGCAACAACCGTATCCCATTCTTCGGCCGGGATTGTGGTCAGTTCCATCTTCTTGCCATTAACACGAAGATCAGCTTCACCACCCCAATACCAAACCTGGCGGTAATAGTGTGAGCTATCCATGGAAAGTTTGAACAGCTCCTGAAGCTTCGGCGACAATGCTGCCCAGCTCTTGGAGTTGGCAAAGTATGAGCCACACCATGCACCTGTAACGTTGTTGAGCAGTGCATAGTTACAAACATCAGCCCAACCCACTTCATAGGCTTCGGTAAATCCACACCATGCAACACCATCAAGCTCGCCCGTTTGAAGGGCGACTTCGATATCATCCCAAGGCAGTGTAACAGGAACCAGGCCATAACGTGACAGGAAGCGACCAGCGGTTGGAACACCAAACACTCGTTTACCCTTCATATCAGCAAGGCTGTTGATGGGATCTTTGGTGAAGATATGGCACGGGTCCCAAGCACCGGCACCGAGCCATTCAACGCCTTTGATTTCACCATAGGCTTCTGCCCAGATTTCATTAAGGCCGTAGTATTTGAACAGCACTGGCAGATCGAGGCTATAGCGTGTTGAGAATGGGAAGTACCCACCAAACACGTTAATATCGACAGGTGAAGCCATTGTGGCGTCATCACTTTGAACTGCATCAATCACACCAGCTTGCATGGCGCGGAACAATTCGTCCGTTGGCACCAATTGATCGGCATAAAACAGTTCGATTTCCATTTCACCATGAGCAGCCTTATTGAAGGCTTCAATTTGTGGCAAAATAACATGTGCGCCAAGTGGTGCGCCTGAATATGTTTGCAATCTCCACTTGACTGGATTGCTAGCTGCATAAACATACGGGGCACTTGCAGTGGTTGCTGCCAATGCGCCGGCGGTTGTTACACCAGCTTTCTTCAGGAAGTCACGACGCTCATTTGTTTTGGTCTTTTTAGTGGACTTTATTTTTTTAGTCTCTTTCATTTAATCCTCCCGTTACAGTGAAAAAAATACCTTTCCTAAAAAACTATCCAACTTTTTAGAGCCTTCCTTATCGATGACTATAAACGTATTCAGGCAACCAAAGAGCCATTTGTGGGAAAAGTATTACAAGAATCAATCCAAAGGTCATGACAAGCACGAACGGTATAATGGATCGATAGATGTCTGGTAGCGTAATTTCTTTCGGGGCCATGGCCCGCATCAGGAATAAATTGTAACCAAAAGGTGGGGTCATATAGGCAATCTGACATGTAATTGTGTACAGAACACCGTACCATATGGGATTGAAGCCCAAGGCAATAATCAAGGGCACGTACAGCGGTGCAACAATGACCAGCATTGCCGTGTCATCCAGGAACATGCCCATAACGATATAGGAAAGCTGCATCATGATCAGCACTTCCCACGGGGATAAGTTCCATTTTGTAATAAACAAGGATTCAATGGCCTTAACTGCACCAATTCCGTCAAAAACGGCGCCGAAACACAAGGCAGCAAGAATGATCCATAGGAACATGCAGGATACACCGAGCGTTTTCCGCAGAGTTTGTTCCAGTACATCTTTTGTTAAGCGTCTTTTGAACAAGGCAGCAGCGATTGCAGAACTGGCACCGACTGCAGAGCTTTCAACAAGGCTGGTAATGCCCATAATAAACAGGCCTGTCATAAAGAAGAAGATCAGAAATGGAATGATCCCTGCCCTGAGCAATGCGAGTTTTTCAGAAAAAGGTATATCGCGCTCTTCTTTTGATATTGTTGGCCCTAATGAGGGCTGAAGATGGCAACGAATAGAAATGTAAATGATAAACAAGGTCGCCATCATCAGGCCGGGGAATACTCCAGCCAGCCATAGCTTGCCGACTGGTTGGCGTGCAATCATGCCGTAAAGCACCAGCACAACACTGGGTGGCACCAGAATGCCTAGCGAACTGCCTGCCTGCACTACACCAGTGATCATAATCTTGTCGTAACCACGCTTGAGCATTTCAGGTAGCGCGATACTCGCACCGATTGCCATACCGGCAACACTCAAGCCGTTCATGGCGGAAATCACCACCATAAGGCCGATAGTACCAATTGCGAGGCCACCCTTTATATTTCCAAACCAGACATGGAACATCGCGTACAAATCATCGGCGATCCCTGATTCCGAGAGCAGGTAGCCCATAAAAACAAACATCGGCAAGGTCAGCAGTGGATACCAATTAAACAGCTTAAATGCCGCATTGAAGGGCATTTCAATGGCTCCATCGCCCCAAAGCAATAATGCAGCCGCCGCAGAAACAAATCCGATAGCACCAAATACACGCTGCCCTGTTAGCATCATCAACATCATTGATGAGAGCATGAATATAGCTATGAGTTCATAACTCATGTAATTGGTTTTCCTTTAACTTTCGCCCAATCCTTAAAAAAGATCGAGATTGTCTGAAGCATCATAAGCGTAATGCCGAACACCATAATTACCTTGATGGGGATCATTGACGGATTCCATTGCGAGAACTTTCTTTGACCATATTCAATGGCGTACATGGTGCTGGAAATAGAACCGACAAACAGACACACAAGGTAGAACATAAGGCAAAAGCTGGTGAACATGTCCATTTTGGCTTTCGCCCTGTCTGACAAGGTATCGTAGATCAAATCCATCCTGACGTGATCATCCGATTGCATGGAATAGGCACCACCTACGATATAGTACGCAGTCATGGTGAATTGCGCCATTTCGACGCACCATGAAAGGGGAAAGTTAATAATATTACGGGTAATGGCATTCAGCAGCAGCGTCGCGATCATAATAAAGATCGAGTACATGCACAGTCTTCCTAATTTTTCGGAGACAAAATCAACATACTTTACATATGACTTTATGATTTTTGGCATATTCTGGAGAAGCCCTGCCTTTATTTTTTATTTCATTATATTATTAGTAGACTGAAAACGCGTAACATTCAAATCTATATTATTTCTAATTTAAACTCATTCTATAAACGAATCAATCGCGTCGGAATAACCAGATTGTTAATCCAATTTCGAACCTCGGCCAATCTCAAATCTTCGTTCATGATGTCTTCATCAATACCCAACAGCCATGCGATATCATAGCGACTGTGATCTTGATGCAGGGCTTCAAGTTGATCTACATAGGTTTGAGCATCATCAGTATTTTGGAAAAATCCACGATCTGTCAGCTTTTGTTTGCGGCAATAACAAAGTCGGGCCAATTCATGCAAATCATATTCTGGATGGTATTGAAGCCCCCAGAATATGCCACCGTTATGAGTGACCGATACGGCTTGAACTCTGGTAAAACGATTGGATGCAAGCACAATGCCCCCTGCTGGCATATGTGTGATCTCGTCATCATGGCTGATCCATGCATCAAAAACAGAATGTTTGCCCGTATAAAGCGGATGGGCGCGACCTTCAGGTGTAAGCTCGATCTTGCGTGCAATGCCCATCTCACGCCCTTTTGGATTGACGGCGCACGTACCGCCAGCCGCAACCACGGCAATTTGCGCAGCCCAACAACTGCCAAACCCTGGAACGCCAGCATCAAAGGC
>JABJOR010000253.1 GCA_018664265.1 Rhodospirillales bacterium | reverse complement strand
TGATATCTGGTCAGATATTACGGAATTTGCAATTGATCACAAGGACTGGATACGCCTGTTTTGGAATGATGCGACAACTCAGGAAGCTGGATTGCTTAAGAACGGGGTTGTTATTGGTCAAACCTGGGACAGCCCGGCCATTGCCATGAAGAATGCCGGAGAACCGGTAAATTACCTGGCCCCCAAAGAAGGTGCCTTTGCCCGGATGGATGGCTTTTCTTTGCCAGTTGGCGCCGTTAACATTGATCAGGCTTACGAATTGGTCAAGGTTTGCTATGATCCTGAATTTGCCGGAGCCCAGGCAACATACGCTGGTTCCAACTCTACCATTACAGGGGCGGATGCATTCATGAGTGATGTTGCTAAAAATGATTTGGCCGAGATGTATCCCGAAGATGCGCTGGAAAAACTGTGGTGGTGGCCTTCTGAAGCCCAGTGGTATTCAAATATAAAAGCTGAATACCGTGATGCATTTCTAGCGGCTTGATATAAATCAAATAGATACGTTGAATTTAGTGTTATATGCATTACTGTTGACACTCTAAAGGTTGGTATTTACCTTTACTGGAAATAAAAAAATAAATTACGATGTGAGGGTCTAATTCGTGCAGAGAGTATATTACCGATGATCAACAGAAGGTGGATCATAATCGCAGTTACGGGATGTTTTGTCGCATTGCTTGGGGCTTCATCCAACGTACGCAGGGCCTCTGCTGATGAGTTGGCAGTCGGTGCGGAAAGCTTTATTCGCGAAATGGCGCAATCAGCAATTAGAAACCTGACAGAGCCGGACATTACACGAGAAGAACGAAAAACCAGATTACAATCTGTGATGGACCAGTATTTTCATGTCCCGGGGATTGGACGGTGGGTTCTGGGGCGACACTGGAGGCAGGCTTCTACCGAAGAACGTGAAGAATACCTGGAACTTTTCGGAATGCTTCTGATCGAATCATATGTTGATAAATTTGCCAGTTATTCTGGCGAAACACTCGAGATCGTGAAAACCGATACTCGTAATGAGAAAGACGCAATCGTCTCTTCTACATTAAAACGCCCGGAAATTAATCAAGTCGTTCAACTGGAATGGCGCGTACGCACCAATAACGGTATCTATAAAATTATAGATATCATGGTAGAAGGCATCAGCATGGGGCAAACCCAGCGTTCTGAATTTGCTTCGGCAATCAAAAGTAATGATGGCGATATGGGCAAGTTTCTTGAAGAATTACGCGTACGTGTGTCTTCTCAGACTTCAGGCTGACCGTAGAAAGTGTCCGTTTCTTCTGTTGAAACCCCATCAGGTAAAAACGCAGCACAAGAAAACTTCCCTGTAGGATCATGGCTTATAGCCAAACATCTAAGGCCGCATGTTGCGGCTTTTTATGCGTATGCCCGTGCCATTGATGATATTGCAGATACCTCAGAACTCGGCACGGAAGAAAAGCTTCACCGTCTGGACGGTTTTTTGACTGTTCTCAATGGAGCCCCTGTTGAAAATCCTTCAGGTTACGACAAGGCCTTGATATTAAGGCAAAGTTTGCTTGATTCGGGTGTTCCATTTTTACATCCGCAAAACCTGATTAAAGCCTTTCAACAGGATTCAGTAAAAAATCGCTATGACAGCTGGGATGACCTGATGTCTTATTGTCTGTTGTCTGCGGCGCCTGTCGGGCGGTATCTGATTGATCTGCATGGTGGATTTGACGAGCCAGAAGCAGGGCAGGGGTATGAGGCATCCGACGCGCTCTGCGCGGCTCTTCAGGTGATTAATCACCTGCAGGATTGCAAGGATGATTATCTGACCCTGAACAGGGTGTATTTACCTGATGACTGGATGACGCTTGAGCAAACGAATTACAACACTCTGGATTCAGATCAAGCATCTGCTGCTTTGCGCCGTGTCATGGACAGGATGCTTGATGCGACAAATGTCTTGCTTGAAAGGTCCCAAAAACTGCACCATTTGATACCGGATCGCCGATTGGCTATGGAAGTTTCGGTGATTTGGCAAATCGCCCGAGCCTTATGTTCCAAACTGCGCCGCAATGACCCAATCAGTAAACGAGTTGCCTTATCCAAGCCTGCGTTGTTGTGGTGCACGATTTGCGGTATTGCCCAAGCTATAGGCAAGCGTGATATAGTTTTGCCATTATGATGACACCTGATCAGGAACGCTTATTTGTCCGCGACGCAGTGCGCAAATCCGGAACATCGTTTTATTGGGCGATGCGTATGCTTTCGCCTGAGAAACGTCATGCCATGTATTCTATTTATGCTTTTTGCCGGGTTGTGGATGATATAGCGGATGAGCCAGATTCGATCGATCACAAGAGACTGCTTCTTGATGAATGGCGTAAAGAAATCCCCAGAATATTTGCGGAAAAAGCCACGGTGTCTTTGGGCCATGTTTTGCAAGAACCTGTTAAGCAGTTCAAGCTCCAGATCGAAGATTTTTATGCCATTATTGATGGAATGCAAAGCGACGCTACAGCGGATGTGCGCATACTAAACCTTGATGACCTTGGTATTTATATGGATCAGGTCGCCTGTTCCGTCGGGCGGTTGTCCACACGGGTATTTGGTATAGATCCCCCCCTTGGAACGGATATTGCCAAGGCACTGGGTGAGGCACTGCAACTGACCAATATTTTACGCGATGTGCAAGAAGATGCCTTGCACAACAGGTTGTATCTGCCTGTTGATCTTTTACGCGAGCAGGGGCTCGAATGTGCGCAAAACAGTGAAATTTCGCTGCTTCTTAAAAACCCGGCTATTTCGAAAGTATGCAGCCAGCTCCGGGCTATGGCGGCAATCCGTTATGAGCAGGCAGAAACGTTGTTATCACAGTGTGATCGCGGGCATGCCCGCCCGGCTATCATGATGATGGCCTTGTACAAGAAGCTGTTTTTGAAGCTTCCGGACCAAAACTGGACTTTTCCTCGCCCGCGGGTTTCGCTTTCTTCACCTGAAAAAATGTGGATTTTATTACGTCACGGATTTTGCTGAACATGGCAGAGCGTATCCATATCATCGGGGCAGGGCTTGCCGGATTATCAGCCGCTGTCGATTTGACCCGTCAGGGCAAGACGGTGTGCCTTTATGAGAGCACGGCACAGCCCGGGGGACGATGTCGTTCCTATTATGATGATACACTCGGGCGCACCATCGATAACGGTAACCATTTGATGTTAAGCGGTAATCGGGCTTTGATGGAGTATCTGGACCGCATAGGGGCCAGAGATCGCCTGAGTGAACCTGACGCTGCCTGTTTTGACTTTTATGACCCCGTGGCTGTGGAGCGCTGGAGCTTGAATCTTGGCTCTGGTTTACTGCCCTTATCCTTATTGAAGGCTAAAAACAGACCGCCCGGGTCTCGATTGGGTGATCTGGCAAGTGCCCTTAAAACCCGCACAGCATCTTTGGACCAAAGTGTCGAGGCATGCCTGGGGCAGGGTGGGGATGCACGTCTTTATAAACGGCTTTGGCATCCCTTGGCGACGGCTGTACTGAATACGGACCCGCATGAGGCTCAGGCCGCATTGCTTTGGCCCGTCTTAAAACAGGCGTTTGGGCGCGGTGGCCTATCGTGCCATCCTTTGATTGCCAAAGACGGATTGAGCAATGCTTTGATTGCCCCCGCTATAAAGTACCTTCAACTGCATAGCGTAGGTGTATTGTTTAACCACCGTCTGAAATCAGTGGAAAGTGTTGATGGGAGCATTTGCACCCTGAATTTTTCCTCTGGAAGCATTCCCGTAACCCCTGATGATCGGGTCATATTCGCTGTGCCCCCCTTGGTTGTCGAAGACCTGATTGACCTCAAAACTGTGCCAAATGAGTTTCGCCCTATCATCAATGGCCATTTCAGTTTGCCTCGAAAAATCGATAAATTAACTATTATCGGGTTAATTAATTCAATATCACACTGGATTTTCGTTCATGACGCGCAACGTGATGTGGCCTCAATAACCATCAGTGCCGCCGATGCCTACATGGATTTGCCCTCGGAGGATCTTGCGGCTCAGATCTGGCCGGAGATTCTGGCGGCCCTTGATATTGAGAGCTGCCCGATTGGCCCTTATCGCATTATCCGGGAAAAACGTGCCACAATCGCACAAACGCCGCAGCAAAGTGCTTTGCGGCCACCGTGTAGGGTGGCGGGGCTCAGGAACCTGTTTTTGGCAGGGGACTGGACCGATACAGGCCTTCCCGCGACCATAGAGGGCGCTATTTTCTCAGGAAAACTGGCCGCAGAAAGCGTTCTCACCCGTAGATAATGTAATAGATAAGAACCTTCTACCCTTTCACACGATACGATTGACATAACAAATATCTGCTTTCCCACAAGGTAAAGCAGATATTTGTGTGGATGTTGAATCAGGTAGCTTTAGTTGAAATAATCAATAAGAATTAATCTAATATTTCAAGTGAACAATCTGTAATGTATATGCTTTTTTAAATATATAGACCTTTTTATAAATTTAATTTATACTTTCTAATAATTAATAAAATTTGACACTACTTTGGAACATTTATTTTAATTAATAAACGGGAGGTAGTTGTGAAAAATTTAACTTTATCAAAAACAATTATACTACTTGCTGTTGCAAATATTACTGCAGCAGTGTTTTTAGTTGTTATGTTTTCGATGTATAGGACTGCTCAGGAAGAAATTAGTGAAACATATGCGACAAAATACGTGTCGTACCTATTGGCTGACGAATTACGCCAGAGTTCTGACGATCTGACGAGATTGGGGCGCACATATGTTGTTACGGGTGATGAAAAATATGAAAAGCAATACTTTGATATTCTAAATATTCGTGGCGGTAAAATGCCGAGACCACAAAACTATCATCGTATCTACTGGGATCTTTACACGGTCGATATGAAAAAACCTCGCCCTAATAGTGGCGATACCATTGCTCTCAATGATTTGATGAAGCAGGCTGGCTTTACCGATG
>JABJOR010000252.1 GCA_018664265.1 Rhodospirillales bacterium | reverse complement strand
TCAAATCTCCATAGACCACATCTGCAAAAACACCGAGCGTAACCCTCCCGCAGTTTCCTCCCCTGAGGCTTGTCCGACACCTGCCCAACCGAGCTCGCAGCAGGCGAGGAGCCAGGGCAGATGTCCGACAACCCTTAACATTAGCAGTCATGTTAACTAGTCAAAGAATTGTTGTTGAATGTGTCGGTTTTTTTGTTTGAACAGATATTCCATTATCCTAAATAGAACCAATCTGTCTGCGAACTTCCTTGATGATCGATGCTGGTTCCTCAATATGAACGAGGTGGCCTGTATTTTGTAAAAAAACTTTTCGACAGATTGGTAGAGTGTTTTCGAGGAACTCGTTTGTAGATGCTATTGTTGGATAATCTTCATCACCATAAATTAACAATGTAGGAACGTTTAAATCACGCAACTCCCTAGACATGTCAAAGAGCGACACGCGATTCCAGTGAACCGTTCGTAATGTGTTAAGGGCACCAGTTACTGATTGTTGTTCCAGATTGTTACGGTAAGTTTGCCACTCCAATCGTGCTTTGTCTTCCAAATGTACGTATGCAGGATCGTTTGCAAACCACTCGACAGCGCCTTTCCCAGAGGCACGTTCAAGTAAATCGATTTGTTTCTCTATCTCTGATAAATATGCCGCCTTTGAAGCATCGTCTCGTGGGCCACTACTACACCCCATCAGGGTGAGACTCAAAAGCCGGTCTGCATATTTGAGTGCAAACATCAGACTTGTAAAACTACCCATGGATAACCCGACAAGATGAAACGTCTCAAGGCCAAGCGTATTAGCGATTGCAAGAACGTCCCTGACTTGGCGGTCCTGGCTATAGAGAGCCATGTCCACAGGCACATCTGATGGCAAAAAGCCTCGAGCGCTAAATCGAATACATCGATGGTCTTGGCTCAAATCGCGAGCAATCTTATCCCAGGTTCGCCAATCTCCTCCAAACTCATGAGCCAGTATGATGGCAGGGCCATGGCCTGTATCATCAATAAAAATATCTACTCCATCGTCCATGAGCATTTTTTAAAAGTCCTTTATTTCGATTGTTTAATCAAAATATTTTGATCACAAAGGTGGGTAATGTCACGAATACACTCCAGCCCTATTACTTTGTTTGAGCCATCAAGAATGCAAGAATTTCCATCCGGTGCTCGTCTAAATCGGGAGCATGTTTTCGTACAATGGGATCAGCGTAGCGGGACAATTTTATAGGGTTTCCAGCCATTTTGACTGTCCCTGCGACAGGGTCATCAGTGGTGATGACCATATTGCGTGCATTCACCTGTGGATCATTGAGAACCTGTTCAACATTATTAATCGGCCCGTATGGGATACCTGCCTGATTAAAAATTGAAAACCAATAAGACAATTGTTGAGTTCTTAGTGTCTTCGTCATCTCCGCTGTCAATTTCTCATGGTTTT
The DNA here is from genome assembly GCA_018664265.1 of Rhodospirillales bacterium. Taxonomy (GTDB): domain Bacteria; phylum Pseudomonadota; class Alphaproteobacteria; order Rhodospirillales; family Casp-alpha2; genus JABJOR01. The sequence continues at coordinate 1,533 of JABJOR010000252.1, read as the reverse complement.
CTGTCCGAAGCATATTACATGCAAATAATGGGTTATCGCGTAGATCTTCCCGATTTAGGGCATCGCACAACTTGGTAAACAGAACATCATTGCCAGCAGCAATGATAATGTGCCCATCTTTTGCCTCAAACACTTCAAATGGAGTAATCGAGGGATGACGCCCTCCCATAGGACCGGGAACTGTACCTTCAGCGGTATAACGTGCGATGGCATTTTCAAGAATAGCGACCTGGCAATCGAGCATACCTACGTCAACCATCATGCCTTCACCCGTTTTTTCACGTTCGAAAAGGGCTGAAAGCACCCCCGTGACACCAAAAAGACCAGCTGTTATATCACCCACCGAGGTGCCCACGCGCGTAGGGCCAGAGGCCTCGTGACCAGTTATGCTCATAATGCCTCCCATACCCTGGACCACCATGTCGTATGCCGCACGATTACTGTATGGGCCTGAATGGCCAAATCCTGAGATCGCCGCATAAACCAATTTGGGGTTCTGTTTTTTCAAAAAATCCCATCCGTAGCCTAATTTTTCCATGGTTCCAGGGCGATAGTTTTCAACGAGCACGTCGGAGATTTTGACAAGATGTTCGAAAACGTCCCGATCTTCAGCTTCTTTTAAATTGAGTGCAATGCTTTCCTTGCCTCTATTTAATGACATGAAATAAGCTGATTTTTCTTTGATGAAGGGGTCGAAATTACGAGCATCATCACCATTTCCAGGTGCCTCAACCTTGATTACACGAGCTCCTAAATCTGCAAGGATCATCGTACTGTAGGGGCCTGCTAAAACGCGGCTCAGGTCAAGGACTACGACTCCCGAAAGAGGGCCCTTATTCTTCATTTAGGTAGTCCTTGGTTGTTTTGAATGCAATCAGTGAGAAGAGCTTTCAACGCAACTCTTTCGTTCGTAAATTAATAAAAAAATGGCCGATAACATAATGCATGTCACCGACCATTAAGTTGGAGTCTACTTGAACCACCAACGTTCAGCACCTTTTTGACCATCGGTCCCAAATGTGGCAGAAATTTTGTCGGGCGTGCCGACTTTATCATTAATGACTGTAATAGTGTTCGTGAAGACAGGGGCTATCAGTCCACCTTCAACATTGATAAGCCGCTGCATTTCCCAATACATATCACGTCGTTTTGTTTCATCCAGCTCAGCCCGAGCATCAATCAAGAGCTTCTCAAAATGTTCATTATTCCAACGCGTTTCATTCCAGGATGATGTATTGGAGAACGCCAATGTCAGCATTAAGTCTTCGGTTGGGCGACCTGACCAATAAGAAACACACAGAGGCTCCTTGTTCCACACATCGCTCCAATAGCCATCCGTTGGAACCCGTTTAACTTTAATATCGATACCAGCTTTTGAAGCTTGCTCTTTGAATAGAATAGCAGAATCGACACCGCCGGAGTAAATATCACCTGCTGCAAGTGTGACCTCTAACTGTGATAGTCCTGCCTTCTTCAGATGGAATTTAGCTTTCTCGGGATCGTATTCACGCTGTGGAAGTTCTGAGTTATAAT
>JABJOR010000251.1 GCA_018664265.1 Rhodospirillales bacterium | reverse complement strand
TTTCAGTTCAATCGTGGCATATTTACGGATCGTATCGACAAGGCCTTCGACTAATTCTTCTGGGGCTGACGCGCCTGCTGTAATGCCGATGGACTGGATATCTCGCAGCCAAGCAGGATCAAGCATGGAGGCATCGTCGATCAAATAGCTTGTGGTATTTGATTCCGTGCCAATTTCACATAAACGATTGGAATTGGAGCTGTTTTTAGCGCCAATGACGAGCAATAAATCAACTTGCTCAGCAAGTGTGCGCGCCATGGTCTGACGGTTTTGGGTGGCATAGCAGATGTCTTTGACGTCGGGACCTGAAATGTTTGGAAACCGTAGTTTCAGGGCCTCAATGATATCGCGGGTTTCATCAACGCTGAGGGTTGTCTGGGTTATATAGGCCAGTTTATCAGGATCGATGACCTCCAGACTGGCGACGTCATTTTCGGTGCTGATCAGCAAAACGCCACCGGGGATGCGGCCTTGGGTACCTTCGACTTCGGGATGTCCCGCGTGACCGATCAGGATGATCTGGCGCCCACGTTGGTTTTGGTTTTGGCCCTCTTTGTGGACTTTTGAAACCAACGGGCACGTTGCATCAATGTAGGGTAAGTTTCGATTTTTTGCCGTGTCCTCGACGTTTTGCGAAACGCCGTGGGCGCTGAATATGGTAACCGCGTCATCCGGGATTTCATCAAGCTCTTTTACGAAAACGGCCCCCTTGTCTTTCAAGGAATTCACCACGTGCTTGTTGTGGACGATTTCGTGGCGCACATAGACTGGCGCTCCATAGCGTTCTAGGGCGCGTTCGACAATTTCGATAGCCCGTTCAACGCCTGCACAAAACCCCCTTGGGCGAGCGAGTAGGACTTGTATTTCAGCAGCTTTGGACTGGGTGATATCTTTGTTCACGAGAGACTATCGTCCTTAAAAATGGATAGAGATGTAGTATGTGACGTATGGATCACCAGTTTTCCAGTCATTATTCACGATTATTATGATAGATTCTTGAGTTTTGAGTAAATACACCCGGAAATTTGAAAAATATGTCACGGGTCAGTGTTGTAAAAATACAACGTTTCGGTAATAATTTGGTAACTATAAATTGTATAGGGTTTGCAGGTCGTGCAGTTTCACTTTTCCAGTCGGGATTGTATCGATGTTTCGAAGTTTCTTTTTGTGCTGAAAACGGGCAGAAATTAAGGGCTTTAGCAGAATTAACGGTGAGGAAGCGGGAAAAACCTGGGCAACAAAGTGATATTGGATAATCAATTCATGCTATTTACTGATATTCAGGACATACTAAAGGATGTTGATAAAAGCTTTTCCCCGGACAAATGTTATGAGATTATCCAACGACATGAGTAATGGCTGAGTAGATTATGACGAAAAATAAAAAACAAACCGCCAACATGGGCAGTAATGTGAGCGACAGGGACCAAATGAAAAGTTTTCTGAAAAACGGATTCCGCTTTAAAGCGGCAAAGCTGCTTTGTGGAACGATGCTTGTTGGTTGTCTCGCATTCAATACTGCCGATACTGCTTCTGCTGATGGTTTCAGCACCATTCAGCCATCTGAGGACTATCTGAACCAGTATCAGGAATTCGTCGTAAACTCTCAACTTGCCGAGGCAGGGTATGGGACCAGCTACCAGTTATCTCAGTCTGATGAAGATGTGAATGATCCGCTCGAAGGGTTTAACCGTGCGATGTTTGGTTTTAACCAGGGGTTCTATGACGTCATTCTTGGACCTATGTCCGATGCTTATAATGTTTTGCCGTCACACGCCCGATCCATGATTGGTGGTGTTTTATCAAATCTTTCGGCACCCGTTGTGTTTATAAATGATGTTTTACAAGGCGAGCCACTGCGCGCCTTTACCACGGCCCGTCGTTTTGTGGTTAACTCGTTATTTGGATTTGGTGGCATAGCCGATGTTGCGTCCAGCTTTGGCCTGGAAGAACATGATGAAGATTTTGGTCAGACTATGGCTGTCTGGGGTGTGGGAGAGGGGCCTTATCTGGTCCTGCCAATTCTCGGCCCTGGCAACCCACGGGATTCTATAGGCCGCTTCCTGGTTGATCCCTGGATGGATCCTGTCGGGAACTATCTGGACAATCATGATCGCGACAACTGGATTTGGTATAAATACGGTATTAACGCCGTTCATGATTTCTCTATCATCCGCGATGATTTGAACCAGCTTGAAAGCACCTCTGTTGATTATTACGCAGCAGTGCGAAGCCTCTATCGTCAGAAACGCAATGTTGCGATCTCCAATGGAGATGAGATGGAATTGCCTGCAATTCCGGATTTCGAATTTGGGAATTATCCAAATGGACCCGCGCATGATCCTTCAATTGGCGACGCTGATGGATCTAAAGGCGATGATGATCAGGTGTCATCTCTCGCTGTACCGGAATTGGGCAAGGGGGATCTGATGATCAGTGACCCGTTCTCGGCGCGCTTTGAGCCAGTGGAATACGCCACCATCATTATTGATTCGAGCAGTAGCGCTGCGTGGAATACCCCGCCGCATGCCCCGCGTAAGCCGACGTACTTTGAGCACTCTACAGAGGTTGCCGAGGTTGTTGTTATTCCGGACTCTTATGACGCTCTCGCTTACGGTGCCAAATAGGTTCCAGAAACTAAATTTATCTTAAAGTGATCCGTGAATCGCTTTGTGTACTACGTTAAGTGCATTATTTCCATAAATTTTTCTTAACCTTAGACATTATATAAACACTTTATGTTGTTGATTTTATTGTGTTAATTAAATTAATTATTGACGTTGTTGTGAGAAATTGCTATATAATACCCATCGGTGCCTCTTTAGGGCCGGTAAAAGACCAGATCTTATTTGGTTGGTTTTTTTGAAACGATAAAATCGCTGATCTAGCTTATTGCTTATAGGAGGATAAGACTGTGCGATACACAAAATACAATACTATCCATCTCCCTAATTTTGCCATATTTGGAAGTTATCTGTGCTGAAATGCATTTGAACTTGCTATGGAATTTCGCCAGCCTTACAGCTTGGCGCGTTTGGATTAAGGGAGATATTTAAGATGACAAAACTCAATTTACCGGCAATAACAGTCGATGGTGGTCTGTCCCGCTTCTTTCAGGAAGCCTGGACCTATCCAATCCTGAGTGTCGAAGAAGAATACAGCCTTGCGGATAAATACCGCCTGCATGACGATGTGGAAGCCGCCCATAAGCTGGTCACCTCGCATCTGCGTCTGGTTGCCAAGATTGCCATGAAGTACAAAGGCTATGGTTTGCCCATGGCTGATCTGGTCTCGGAAGGCAGTATTGGTCTGATGAAGGCCGTGAAGAAGTTCGAACCCGAACGGGGGTTCCGTCTGTCCACCTATGCCATGTGGTGGATCAAGGCGTCCATTACCGAACACATCCTGAAATCCTGGTCACTGGTCAAGCTTGGCACCGTTGCGTCCCAGAAAAAGTTGTTTTTCTCTCTGCGCGGTATCAAGTCCAAATTGTCCATTATGGATAATGGCGAGTTGAGCGAAAACCAGGCCAAACAGATTTCCGATGCTACCAATGTTGCTGTGCATGATGTGCAGAACATGAACCGTCGCCTGAGCAGCCGTGATCACTCACTCAATGCAACGGTTTCCGATGAGGAAGGATCAAACGAGTTTATTGATACGTTGGTGGATAGCGGCCCGACACCGGAAATGGTGCTTTCCAGATCCCAAATGAGCGATGAACGCGGTGCACTTCTTGGCGACGCCCTGGCGGACCTTCCTGAACGTGATCGCGAGATCATCAAGGAACGCTACCTGAGTGATGAGCCCAAAACCCTTGAGGAGCTGGGAAACATCTACGGTGTCAGCCGTGAGCGTATCCGCCAGCTTGAAGCACGAGCATTTAGCAAGATCAAGGACGCCATTCTGGCGGCTGCAGGTGATGGTGCTGCGGACTTGTTACCTCAAACCTGATCTAAAGCGGAGCAGGGGAGTATAACTAATATTTCCCTGCAAGAGAGGCCTTGGCAGCGTGCCAGGCCTCTTCCAATGCATCCAATGACATGGATTGCGGTTTATTACCGTCTGCTCGGACGTTTTCTTCCAGCTCACGAAATCTGCGCTCAAACTTGATGTTGCCGTGGCGCAGGGCGCTTTCCGGGTCAATATCGAGTTGACGCGCAATATTGACGCAGGTGAATAGCAAATCGCCGACTTCGTCTTGAACGCGAGACTGATCAAGGGTGTTGGCGTTAAGCTCCACATCCAGCTCATCCAGCTCTTCGCGGAATTTTTCAATCACCAATCGGGCATCGGCCCAGTCAAAGCCCACACGGGCCGCACGCTTTTGCAGTTTTAGGGCGCGGGTGAGGGCGGGCAGGCCATTCGCCACGCCATCCAGCACACTGGCCGGATGTTTGGCCCCAGTGCGTTTGGCCTTGTTATCGCGCTCAGCCGCCTTGATGTCTTCCCAGGCGATGGTTTGGGCCTCAGCATTATCAATACGCTGGTCGGTGAAGACATGCGGGTGACGGCGCAGCATTTTCTCGGAAATTGAGTTCGCCACATCTTCAACGTCAAACATACCGGCTTCCTCGGCCATGCGAGAATGAAATACCACCTGCAGCAACAAATCGCCCAGCTCGTCGCGCAGCTCATCCATGTCGCCACGCTCAACCGCGTCGGCAACCTCATAGGCTTCCTCGATGGTGTAGGGCGCTATGGTGGCAAAAGTCTGCTCCACATCCCACGGACATCCTGTGTCAGGGTCCCGCAACCGGGACATAATCTCCACAAGGCGCTCAAAATTGGACGGAGTGACGCTTGATGACATGATTTGGAAATCCTCAGGATCAGAAAAAAAATTTTCGAGTTTCAATTTCATAGTATGAATGACTACCCGCAAAATTCAATTCTTGAAATTCGGGGAGAAGTTTTACGGCGCATAAATCGGGTGAGGGTGGTTTTAAGCTCTGCCCAGAAGCTTTATGAATTTTCGAACTGATAGGTGGTAAGAGCCCGAATTTCCTCTGTCGGAGTCTCTGAGGCGGTCAATTATCCTGATGCAACCAGTTACGGATAATGGACAGGGCTTCATCGGGGTGGCGTTCTACGATCTCGGAAACTTTTCGGACGGAAGACGAATTCAGTTTGCCTTCGACCCGGTCGAGGTCGAGTAAATTATCGAGCGGCTTTTTTGCTTTGAAGTCGTCGTGCTGCGTGTCCATAAATTGGCTCGTTCATTTTTGGCTTTTTCGGAATTTTGATCATAACATTTTTACATTCACCACTGATTCATTTTTTCAGCCAAATGGAATTTGATAATTTTTGACGTTTCTGGCAGGGGCAAAAAAAATTTAAAACCCCGGTTCTGGCAGAGGAGTTCCATTTACAAAATTCGGCAGATAGATTGTTAGAAAAGAATTTCCCGGCGCGCCACCGATGCGATTTGAAAGCCACGAAAGAAGGCCAGGCGCATTAGCATTTGGACTCTTTAAATCGGGGTGGAGCAGAACTCTTAATGTAAATTACGAAGAGTATGCCGCTGTAATGACGTGAGGGGTTATTTTGTAAATAGTCGGCCCTAAAAAAGCACTCGAAGCCATAGCTATAAAGGATTCCCATCTCT
>JABJOR010000250.1 GCA_018664265.1 Rhodospirillales bacterium | reverse complement strand
GGTTACGGGATGGCTTCTGTGCGATTTATTTGCGGCACACAAATAATCCATAAAACTTTGGAAAGCCGTATTAGTAACTTTTTAGGGACCGATGATACGATCCTTTATGGCTCCTGCTTCGATGCCAACACAGGCTTGTTTGAAACCATTCTCGGGGATGAGGATGCTATTATTTCTGATGCCCTCAATCATGCCAGTATTATTGATGGTGTTCGTTTGTGCAAAGCGCAGAGGTACCGTTATGCCAATAATGATATGGCCGATCTGGAGCGTTGCCTGAAGGAAGCCTCAAATTGTCGTTATCGCCTGATTGCAACAGACGGTGTTTTCTCCATGGACGGTATTATTGCCAACTTGTCAGGAATTTGTGATCTGGCTGATCGTTATGATGCCATGGTCATGGTTGATGACAGCCACGCCGTTGGCTTCATGGGCCTGGGGGGGCGTGGCACACCAGAATTTCATGGCGTCTCAGACAGAATAGATATTTACACCGGAACATTGGGTAAGGCCCTTGGTGGAGCATCGGGTGGGTATACTTCGGCTCGCAAGCCTGTTGTCGAATGGTTGCGCCAGCGCTCTCGTCCTTATTTGTTTTCAAATTCTCTTGCGCCAACGATTGCAGCGACGTCCATTGCCATTCTGGACATGCTGGAAGGCAACTCAAGTTTACGCCAACAACTTCATGCGAATGCCAGCCAGTTTCGTGAGGGAATGAATGCGTTGGGCTTTACGGTGGTACCAGGAGAACACCCGATAATTCCTGTCATGTTAGGGGACGCGCGCCTGGCCTCAAATATGGCAGAAAAGTTGTTAGCAAAAGGTATTTACGTTATTGGGTTTTCCTTCCCTGTCGTTCCAAAAGGCCAAGCAAGAATTCGCACACAAATGTCTGCTGCTCACTCTTCAGAGCAAATCGACCAGGCCATAGAAGCCTTTGGCGATGTTGGAAGGGAACTAAAAATAATCACCTGAAATAACGGGAATAACAAAATGAAAGCTCTTGTAAAGGCCAAGCCTGAAGAAGGCATTTGGATGAAAGATGTTCCTGAACCGGAATTGGGGCACAATGATGTCCGTGTGAAAATTCATAAAACGGCCATTTGCGGCACCGATGTTCATATTTACAATTGGGATGCATGGGCTCAGAAAACAATTCCTGTACCAATGGTGGTTGGTCACGAATTTATGGGGGAAGTGGTTGAAACGGGCATAGAAGTTCGCGGCATTAATATTGGCGACCGGGTTTCCGGAGAAGGTCATGTGACCTGTGGACATTGCCGTAACTGTCGAGCTGGGCGACGCCACTTATGTCGAAATACAATTGGTGTGGGAGTTAACCGTCCTGGTTGTTTTGCTGAATATCTGATTATCCCGGCGTCCAATGTTTTTATATTGCCAGATGAAGTGACGTCTGATGTCGCATCTATCCTTGATCCATTCGGCAATGCTGCACATACCGCTTTATCATTTAATTTGGTCGGAGAAGACGTCTTGATAACTGGCGCTGGTCCCATCGGGATTATGGCAGCAGCTATTGCCAAACATGTGGGGGCGCGTCATGTGGTTGTCACAGATGTGAATGACTATCGACTTGATCTGGCATCAAAAATGGGAGCCAGCCGGGCAATCAATGTTAAGAATATGACTGTTGGCGAAGTGATGGAAGATTTGGAAATGGCAGAGGGCTTTGATGTGGGGTTGGAAATGTCAGGTAACCCAAAGGCTTTTCAAACAATGTTGCAAGGTATGAACCACGGCGGCCGGGTAGCACTTCTTGGGATATTGCCGGAAGAAACAGCTATTGACTGGAATTCAGTGGTGTTTAAGGGGCTTGAGCTAAAAGGCATTTACGGCCGCGAAATGTTTGAAACCTGGTATATAATGTCAGCCATGCTGCAATCAGGGCTGGATATTGCACCTGTGATCACGCATCATTTCGATATTGGTGATTTTCAACAAGGCTTTGACGTAATGCGCTCGGGACAATCGGGCAAGGTCATTTTGCATTGGGATTGATATGAGCAAAAAATGTGAATGTGCTGTGTTTGGCGCAAATTGTTATTGGGGTGCAGAAGCCGCTTTTGGCAAGGTTACTGGCGTTGTGGATACGGCTGTTGGATTTATGGGAGACAGCTTGTGTGATTGCAGTGTTCCGACATCTGATCAGCATGCCAAAGACATGACACAGGTAGAAGTTGTAAAGGTTGATTTTGACCCGGCAGTCATCAGTTACGTTGATCTTATAGATGTGTTTTTGGAGTGCCACAATGCGTCGCATAATGTGTATAGGCCTGAAGACGGGAAGCCATCTCTGGAACGCTCGGTGATTTTCGTGGGTAATGAAGAGCAACGTAAGGCTGCTCAGAACGCTCTAGCGCAACTCACAGCTATAGTCACCACATCTATTGAAGCCAGCCATCATTTTCACCGTGCAGATGAAGAAGAACAACGCTATCTGGAACGCAATGAAGGTGCTGTCTGTGCCATGAAGGATGCTGCGGCAGAATAATTTATAATACGGCCTTGGAATTTTTATCTCTGTTCTTATCTATAGGACATGAGAGGAATTTGATTATGGAAATAGCAACGTTTGGTGCAGGGTGTTTTTGGGGTCCAGAAGTAACCTTTGGTGAAATTGAAGGTGTCCAGGAAACATCTGTTGGCTATATGGGAGGGAATACTGATAACCCGACATATAAAGACGTCTGCAGCGGGACAACTAATCATGCCGAGGTGGTTCAAATCACTTATGATCCAAACGAAGTTTCCTTTGAATATTTATTAAGTGTCTTCTGGGATTGCCATGACCCGACGCAAATAAACAGACAAGGCCCTGATTTTGGCACCCAATATCGCTCTGTTATTTTCTGTCACACACAAGAACAGCAGACAATGGCTGAGGAATCCCGTGATGCATTACATGCCTCCGGATATTTCCACTCCCCAATTGCCACCAGTATTGAACAGGCTCCAAAGTACTGGCTTGCGGAAGACTATCATCAGAAATATATGGAAAAGCGCCGGGCAGCGGTTGGGTATCGCTAGAGAGTGGTTCCCAATCGGGGGCCAATTTCATTGAACCCATTTTTAAGATAAAAATCTACGGACCG
>JABJOR010000249.1 GCA_018664265.1 Rhodospirillales bacterium | reverse complement strand
GTGACCAGAACATAGCCTATGTCCGCAATGTTCAATGCCTGACGGGCATTTTGCTCAACCATCAAAATTGCAATACCTGTTTTTTTAACTTCAAGAATTCGGTCGAACAGCTCATCCATAACGATGGGGGATACACCTGCGGTCGGCTCGTCCAGCATCAGCACTTGCGGTTGTGTCATAAGCGCCCGACCTACAGCGACCTGCTGGCGTTGACCTCCAGATAACTCCCCGGCTGGCTGATTACGTTTTTCAGCTAAAATAGGGAACAGCTCAAACACATGGTCCATGGTTTTATAAATATCATCGTCACGAAGATAGGCCCCCATTTCGAGGTTTTCTTCAACGGTCATGCTGGTAAAGACATTGTGGGTTTGCGGAACAAAAGCCATGCCGTGTTTTACCCTGTCTTGTGGAGACAATCGTGTGATGTCTGTATCGCCGAGCATCACTTTGCCTTCATGCAAATCGAGCATGCCGAACAACGCTTTCATAGCTGTAGATTTCCCTGCCCCATTGGGGCCAAGGATAACCGCAATTTCACCTTTATTGACGGCAATCGAACAGCCATGCAAAATATCAGCGCCACCGTAGCCGCCACGCATATCACTTCCGGAAAGAAAACTCATGCGGCACCCGCAGCAGGCTTGTTCTTAAGCCCAGTCCCCAGATAAGCCTCAATCACAGCTTCATTGGATTTCACTTCATCCGCCGTGCCTTCAGTGAGCACCGAGCCTTCGGCCATCACAATGATTGGGTCACAAAGTCTCGAAATAAAATCCATGTCATGTTCAATCATGCAGAAGGTATAATTAAATTCTTTATTCAGGCGAATGATGGCATCACCAATATCTTTTAATAAAGTCCTGTTTACCCCGGCACCAACTTCATCAAGCAAGACAACTTTGGCTTCCACCATCATAGTGCGTCCAAGCTCAATCAATTTCTTCTGTCCTCCGGAAAGGTTCCCGGCTTGCTCGTCCGCAATATGGGTTAAATTCAGGAAATCAATAACATCGTCTGCCTTTTGTCGAATAGCCTTTTCCTGCATGGCGACGCTGCTGCGGTGAAACCAGGTGTTCATCAATTGCTCGCCGGATTGTTTGTCCGGAACCATCATCAGGTTCTCACGGACCGTCAATGTGGGAAATTCATGGGCAATCTGGAAGGTTCTGAGAAGCCCGCGTTCAAACAACTGATGGGCGCGCAATCCAGTCACATCATAGCCATCCAACACAATCTTTCCCATGGTCGGAGGGAATGCACCGGCGATTAAATTAAACAGAGTTGTCTTGCCTGCACCATTGGGGCCGATCAATCCGGTTATTGTACCCGGTTTGATACGCAGGTTTGCTCCGTTTACGGCTTTGACGCCCCCAAAATGCTTGGCGACTTCCTCTACTGCAATCATATGGCGTTATCTTCCAACGTGTCTTGTCTCATAATAGTTCTGCGGAATTGGGAAAATTTGAAAATCCACACTCATACAGATAGATGTGCTGCTCATTCTTAGCCTACGTGATTGATGATTTCAATCCTAAGCCACCAATTAATGCCTGTTTTCCGGGCTATTTCACAGAATTTTCTTAAGTTACTTTGCTTTTCATTTTGTACTGTGGACTATCCCACAATTGGCCTTCCAAAATCCGCTGCAAGATATCCACAGCACTCAGCACGTCCTCTTTGGTCACATACATTGGGGCAAAGCCAAATCGAATGATATCGGGGGCGCGAAAATCTCCGATAACCCCTTGCGCAATCAAAGCCTGCATGATGGCAAAGCTTTCTGCGTGGTGGAAGGATACTTGTGATCCTCGATTATCAGCAATGCGCGGACTCGCAAGCTTCAGTCCGTGGCCCTTACACCGGGCTTCAACTTCATTGATAAATAATTCTGTCAGCATTTGCGATTGTGCACATAAAGCATCCAGATCGACGTCTTCCCACAAACTCAACGCTGCATCCAGCGCAGACATTGCCAGCACCGATGGGGTACCGACCTGCATTCGGCCAATGCCTGTATCTGGTCGATAATCAAGATCGAACGCAAACGGCATTTCATGCCCAAGCCACCCGGACAAAAGAGGGTTGATGTTATCACTGTGACGCGGGTTAACATAAATAAAAGCCGGAGATCCCGGCCCGCCGTTCAAATATTTATAAGTGCAACCAACAGCAAAATCTGCATCGGCACCACTTAGATCGACGGGTAAAGCCCCGGCCGAATGACATAAATCCCAAATCGTCAGAATGTCTTTCTCATGGGCCAGCTTTGTCAGCGCCTTCATGTCATGTTTGCGCCCGGTGCGGTAATCCACTTCTGTCAGCAGGAGAACCGCAACAGAATCGTCCATAGCATCCACCACGGCTTCAGGGGCAACCGATTTTAACTGATAGTCTGCGCCATAATTGTTCAGCAATCCTTGGGCAATATAAAGGTCTGACGGAAAGTTTCCTGTGTCTGATAACACCACCTTTCGCGCGCCATTCAACTGCAAGGCCGAGGATAATGCCTTGAACATGTTAATCGAAGTTGTATCGGCGCATAACACAGAGCCTTGCGGTGCTCCGATCAAGCGTCCAATTGCATCGCC
>JABJOR010000248.1 GCA_018664265.1 Rhodospirillales bacterium | reverse complement strand
TGCGTGCTTCGCTTCGCACCGATGTATTCCAGATGATGGCATTCCTGGTAATTTTTGGCGTGGTAATCGCCATGCTGTTTTCTACAGATTTGTGGTCGTGGCAGGCCGCTATAAGTAGCAGTTCAAACTCAGGAGCAGAGCCGGGCTGGATATTGTTGGCCGTGGCCGGATTGCAATTCTGGAGCTATCCGCTGCATGACCCGGTGATGATGGATCGCGGGTTTATTGCCGATCGACGAACAACCATGGCAAGTTTTGTTCATGCTGCCTGGATCAGTATCTTGTGCATTTTGGGCTTTTCCATGCTTGGGGTGTTCGCCGGGTTGAATGCCGTGGATGGTGAAGCCATGATGACGGCTTTGTCGCGCATGTTGGGGCCGACGATGTTGATGTTTGTCAATATGGCCTTGATTGTCTCTGCGGCCTCAACTCTTGATTCTACTCTGTCCAGCGCTGCCAAGCTGTCCATTGCTGATCTCGGATTGTTTTCTATAAGTCTGAAGAACGGGCGCGTTGCCATGGCGCTTTTCATGCTGGGTGGCTTGCTATTTTTGTTTGGCGGCACCAAAGATCTGTATAGCGCCGTGGCGGTGAGCGGTACGGCGTCCATGTATCTTGCCCCTGTGATCTTTTTTTCTATATGGCTGGGTAAGAGAAATATTCCTGTGTGGAGTTACTACCTGTCGTTTATCACAGCCCTCGGTGGGGCCGCACTTTATTACACTGAAGCCCACGCCATATCGGATATTTTGACACCTTTTGCGGGACTTGAGCACAAATACACCAAATTATTGGTGATATCCGGGGCGATAATGGTCCTTGGGAACGTATATTTCTTGTTGGGCATGCTGCAAAGCCGCTTTGTTCACGGTTATGTGATTGAAAGTGGTGAAATTGCCTCAAAATGACCTTAATAAGGCATAATCTTGCCACATTCGAGGGCTAGAGTCTCAATCATAGACCTCCTCGTCTATACCCCTGCCGGAGAGCCTATCCCCCTCGCTCTTTGGCCCCCTATAGCGGCATTATATGCCCAAACTTGCGGTCGGATTAATCCGACCGCATTTTTTTTGCATTTTTTTTGTTGGACGTAAAAGAAAAGTTCCCATAATCCTCTGGTATGAACATCTTTACACTCATACTGTCATCGCCAAGATTTCTGGCATTCGGGTTTCTGGCGGCGTTTTTTTCCTCCTTCGGGCAGACATACTTTATCTCGCTCTCGGGTGCGGAAATCCGGGCGACCTTTGATCTCAGCCATGGCGATTTCGGAATGATCTATTCTGCCGGAACATTAACCAGTGCAGCGTTGTTGATTTGGGCCGGGCGAAAAATTGATGATCTGGATTTGCGGTTGTATACGGCCATTGTCTGTGTTGGGTTTGCAGCGGCCTGTTTTGGTATGTCCGTTGTGGCGAGTGCGTTCTGGCTTTATCCCATTATCTTTGGCTTGCGGTTTACCGGGCAGGGGTTGTTGTCTCATATAGAGACCATTGCCATGGCGCGATATTTCGGTGCTCATAGGGGCAAGGCGCTCAGTATTGCTTCTATGGGATACCCCCTCGGGGAGGCTTTGCTCCCCATGCTGGCTGTTGTTATGATCGCCAGTTATGGTTGGCGAGAGATGTGGAGTAGCATTGGTATAACGCTGGCTATTATTTTGGTTCCGATCATGCTGTGGCTTTTAAAAGGCCATGGCGAGCGCCACCGAAAACTGGAAGAAGCCAGTCGTGATGAAGCTAAAGAAATCAAATCAGAGGTCTGGTCGCGTCGCCATGTGCTGCGTGATCCACGGTTTTATATCCTGTTGCCCAGTATTCTTGCTGCTTCATTTATTGTAACAGGCTTGTTTTTTCATCAAGTTCATCTGGCGGAAGACAAGGGATGGGGCATGTCCCTGTTTGCCACCGCTTTTGTGGCCTTTGCTGCGGGCCAGATTGTGGCATCGCTTGTCTCCGGTATCCTTATCGATAAATACGGCGCCGTGCGGTTGATCAAATATTATTTGATGCCCATGGTTATTGCCATAGTCCTGTTCATTAGCATTGACGCCTTTTGGATGGCCTTTGTGTTTATGGCGTTTCTTGGCGCAACATCCGGCATGGTCGGGGTGGTCAACAGTGCAATCTGGGCAGAAATTTACGGTGTTGCACATTTGGGCGCGATCAAAGCCCTGGGGACGGCCTTGATGGTTCTGTCAACGGCCCTGTCGCCGCCGATTATGGGCTGGGCTATTGATGGTGGGGTGTCAATGGAAGCCATCGTCGGAGCTTGCGCAGTCTATTGCCTGATTGCTGCTTTTTTGGCGGCCTTTGCGTTGCCAAGATTTAACAAAGTCAAGACTATGGATTCTTGATCCAGTCTTCGATCAGCCAACTGGCAATGGAATCGCTCCGCGACAGCTTGTGATCGTCCCTGTTATTTTCGGCAATATCGATGATTTCGGCATGCGAGAACCACCGTGCATCTTCCAGTTCGTTGCTGCTGGTATCAATCTCATGGGTTAGTGCTCGGGCGCGAAATCCCAGCATTAGCGAGGATGGGAAAGGCCATGGTTGGGAAGCCTGATATTTGGCATTGGTTGCCTTGATGCCGGATTCTTCCAGAACTTCACGTAAAACGGCGGTTTCCAGACTTTCACCCGGCTCAACAAACCCGGCCAGCGAAGAATAGGTGCGAGCGGCCCAACTTGCTTGTCTACCCAACAGGCAATGTTCAACGCTTTCCATTGTAGTCGTGACCAGCATGATCACGGCCGGATCGGTTCGCGGAAAGTGTTCAAGGTTGCAGTTACTGTTTGTGCAACGTCGCACGTGGCCTCCGGTTTCGGATGCGGTATCTGCTCCACAGGCCCCGCAAAACATATGACGGCGATGCCAATAAGCCATGGCCCGGGCCATTGCCAGCAAGGAGCCTGTATCTTGTGAAATCAATGGTCCGACACTGCGTAAATCGACAAATGCAGCTTGATCCGCGCTGCTGCCACTGACGTTCAGGGCGTCTTCTTCTGTAAGATGGGATAATTTAGCCATAAAGACAGGCGCGTCATCCTGCATACCTAAAAATACCGGAGGGTGTTTTTCTACTGTTTGATCAAGAACATTACGAGCCTGTTCACCACTGAGAATGACGGCTTCTGGTTCCTCACCAGCCTTGATCAGATTGCAATCTCGCCAAACAACAAGCACACGGGCGTTGGCGGAACTTTTTTGTTGGTTCAACCAGTCTTCATTGCCGCGTAGATTTGCGGCTCGATCAAGCGGTACGCTCGCATATGCAAGAGAATAAGGCATGGATATGAAGGTGACATAAGGATGCTGTTAACACAATGGTGGTAGAACCTGAAGGATGAAAAATTTGAAGCATACCCTTTTGGCAGCCTTGCTTGGGGCTCTGGTGATTTTACCAGGGTGCTCCACTTTTGATTCGATTGTCGAGGCTATTGATGAATCCGTTGATAATGTTTTTGAAGCTTATACGCCATCAACTGAAAAAACATCGTGCAGTGAGCGCACGGAACGTCAACTTCAAGATATCAGCTTTGTCACCGCTGCCTCCATTGAAATGGTCGTACGGCACGGGGAATATTCGCCCATGATCGTGCGAATGCGGGTTGGTAAAACCTATGTTCTTCGCTTGCGCAATCGTGATGATGAGGCTCATTCCTTTAATGCACCTGAATTCTTTGACAGCATTGCCGTTTCTGCGGCGGCTATCGATAATGATATTTTGGACACCCGGTGTCCGGGGCCTGTGATTGAACTCAATCCAGGGCAATCGTTTGAGATGAAATTTATTGCCGTAACAGATGGTCGCTATGAATACCGTGATGGAATGAGCAGTGTCCTTGATCTCGGTGGCTTCATTAATCCGGCCCCCAGTGGCGGGATTATCCGGATTGAAGAAAGTTACTGAGTTTTTTCCATATTTTCGATTCTAATGCTTGCCAGCAGTGCCCCCGGATTTCTATATTGCAGCGGGTAGTCGGCGGTGGGCAGGTCCCTCGTCAACCCGGTCAGGTCCGGAAGGAAGCAGCCGTCCCGAGATTCCGATCTGGGTCACTGTCCGGGTTGACGAGGGACCTGCCCACCGCCGACTACCCGCTGCAATATAGAAATCCGGGG
>JABJOR010000247.1 GCA_018664265.1 Rhodospirillales bacterium | reverse complement strand
CCAATTTTCATACGAATCTGATTGATGAAGATCATCATGGTATTGGAACGTGCTACTGAAGACGTTAATTTACGCAGTGCCTGGCTCATGAGGCGAGCCTGCAAGCCAACGTGATGGTCGCCCATCTCGCCTTCCAGCTCGGCCCGTGGCACCAAAGCTGCCACACTATCGACAACCAGCACATCAACCGCGCTGGAGCGTACCAGAGTATCAGCGATTTCAAGAGCCTGTTCACCCGCATCAGGCTGTGAAATCAGCAAATCATCCAGGTTAACCCCAAGATTTTTGGCATAAATCGGATCGAGAGCATGCTCAGCGTCAATAAAGGCGCAAGTGCCACCAATTTTCTGGGCCTCTGCAATAGCATGCAGTGCCAGCGTTGTTTTACCAGAGCTTTCCGGTCCATAGATTTCAATGACCCGGCCTCGCGGCAAGCCACCGATACCAAGCCCGATATCAAGTCCCAGCGAGCCCGAAGAGATGACTTCCGTCGCGACGGTTTCCCGCTGCCCCAAACGCATGACAGACCCTTTACCGAAGGCCCGTTCAATTTGTGACAGCGCAGCATCTAGTGCCTTATTTTTTTCCACGCCGCTTTTGCTTTCTTTCTCCACAAGCTTCAATCCCGAATTAGCCATGATCTACCTCTCTTATTTCATAGGAACAACGATGTTTCAATGTGTCGTGTTGAGATAGATATGTACATGTTTTGTTCTCATTGGCAACAAGAAAATTTAACTCGTTGATAATTAACAATAAAATTATTCATGTTTCATGAATGTTCTCATTTATAGAACAAAAATTAGATACGAAGTCGGAACGAATTTTCTGTTCTACTCCACCAACACACTCTTCACCGTACTAGCTAGAGTCTTTAAACTAAACGGTTTGGCGAGGAAGTGGATAGTGGTGTCACGGCTGATTTCTTCCCGGAACACATCTTCAGCGTAGCCTGACATCAGGATAACTTTCATCTCTGGGATTTCCTGACGCACGAGCTGGACGAAGGTATGGCCATCCATACCGGGCATCACCACGTCCGAGACAATCAGATCAATGCTATGCGCCGCTTCATTGATGGCATCAAGGCCGGATTCGCCATTGTCTGCCTCAATAACTGTATAACCTTTGTTTCGAAGGGCACGTGCTCCAAACTTTCGCACCGCATCCTCATCCTCGACCAGCAGGATAACGCTGTCTCCTGTCAAATCGGCATCAACCACCACTTCGCTTTCGGTGGCATTCAGCGCAGCCCGGCGATCGCTCAAAGCCTTGTTGGCGGCGACTACGGATGCTTCTGCATCAACCTCGCCATCTGTTCCATAGGCCGTGAGGTAAATGCTGAACGTTGTGCCAAGGCCCATGGCACTTTCAACAAAAATGAAACCTTCAGACTGACGCACGATGCCATAAACAGTTGAAAGCCCCAGCCCCGTTCCGGCGCCCACTTCCTTGGTGGAATAAAAAGGTTCAAAAATACGGTCAAGATTTTCGCGTGCAATTCCGGTTCCTGTATCCATCACCTCAATCACCAGATATGCCCCTGGGGCCATAATTTCTGACCCACGTTGGACAGGGGCTGTAACCGTTTCATTTCGAGTCTTGATTGACAGCGTTCCGCCGCCCGGCATTGCATCGCGAGCATTAACGGCTAGATTGATAATAACCTGATCAAATTGCCCCCGGTCTGCCTGAATCAAATAGGCATCAGGTGCGTGGTCAAACTGCAAATCAACTTGTTCGTCAATCAATCGACGCAGCAGATTTGCCAGATCAGCCAATGCCTCACCAGGGTCAATAACCACGGGCTCCAAAGTTTGCTTGCGTGAGAACGCTAATAGCTGGCGTACCAGATTAGTAGCCCTGTTGGCGTTTTGCCTGATCTGCATGATGTCATCAAAGGAAGGGTCATCCGGTCCATGGCGTTCCAGCAACAAATCTGAAAACCCGATCATGGCCGTCAACAGGTTGTTAAAATCATGCGCAACCCCACCAGCCAGTTGCCCCACGGCCTGCATTTTCTGCGACTGGGTAAATTGGACTTCCAGATGTCTGTGTTCGGTTTCATCAATCACATGCAAGATGAGGCCATCATCGAATGTATCATCACCTTCTCTAACCGAAATATACAGAGATGCAGCATGTTCTTCAGCACCGTCAAGAGGGATTCTGACATCGATGCGTACAGCGCGGGCTGTTCCCATCATCAATTTTGAAAGCGCCGCACTAATATCTTCACGGTTTTCTGCAGCCACATATTCGGCCAAGTCAGAATCAGTCAGTGCGTCAGCTTGCTTACCGAGATAACGGCCAAGCTCTCTATTGGCTTGCCTTATTAAACCGTTTTCACTCAGCAGTGCTATTCCTACCGGAGCATTCTCAAACAACCATGCTGGAGGGGGGTCAAATTTATTTCCATTTTCTGAATTACCTGCGGTTTCAGTATTCTCTTTCAATACATCCAGGTCACGCATGACGATCGCTCTTACCGCATCATCATTTGTAATATCGGATTTGTTTTCATGGATAATGTAGGCATTAAATGCGTTATCGTTTGTATCCTTAAGCGCGATATGCCCTGCCCCGCCAGAAGACGGAGCGTCAGGATCCACCATGAATTCGACAAACCTGGCATTCTTTGAGAGCAAGTTTTCCTCATTCAAACCAAACCAGCCAGCCAGTGTCTTGTTCACATATCGGAAGGCTCCATCCTTCCCAATTACAAAAAACCCGACGGGTAAATCATCCAGATAACCTGATTTGGCTTCAATGATGTCATTTGATATTTCTGTTTTTAGTTTGTGTTCCTGGATTTTCTTTGAGTAAGACGCAACTCTAAGCATCACAAATGACACAACAGCAGACATCACGCTCACCCCCAAGAGCAATCCAGCAAAGAGTGAAGACACGGAAAGGCTTTCCGAATTATGCACAACAGCCGCGCCCAGTGCTGTTGCAACACAAATTCCACCAAAAACCATGGAATAGTGCAACATGGAATTACTTAAACTGGTTTCAATCGAATTTTGATCAGACAATAGCCCAGGTACCCTTATTATAGCCCATCAATGAATATTCTCGCCCTTTAGGCGCATAACATAACCGATCACCTCGGCAACTGCCTGATAGTGCTCCATAGGAATTTCTTCGTCAATTTCTACCGCAGCAAAAAGAGCGCGAGCCAATGGCGGGTTTTCTACTATCGGCACATCATTTTCTTCTGCAACTTCTCTGATCTTAAAGGCTATATGATCCACGCCTTTGGCAACCAGGATCGGGGCCTGCATTTGTTCAATTTTATAATTCAGGGCTACAGCATAATGCGTCGGGTTGGTGACAACAACATCGGCATCTGGAACATTCTGCATCATTCTCGCACGCGCGCGTTCATTTCTCAATTGTCGAATACGGGCCTTAACGTGGGGATCGCCTTCGCTTTGCTTATGTTCTTCCTTAATTTCATGCTTTGACATTTTCATCTGCTGAATAAATGCATATTTCTGATACATATAATCGAAAGCAGCAATAACAGCCATAACGGCAACGGACCCGGCCAGAAACCAGATTATAACAAGATTCATTCGTTCTAAAGTCAGGATAAACTCAATTGAAGGAAGCAAGGTTATATCTGTATAAAATGGCAAGATAAATGCAACAGAAACAATAGAAACAATAAACAACTTCAGAATACCCTTAACAAATTCGACTACCGCACGTGTAGAAAACATACGGCCCAAGCCTTTTTTAAGGGAAATTTTTGAGAGTTCTGGAGATATTTTGCTTGGAGCCCAAATCCAGCCAGACTGAACGACAGTAAAGGCTATGCCTGTGATCATAATTGCCCCAAAAAGAGGAAACAAAATCTTAAAAAAACCAACCATAAGTTCAGAAAAGAAGAATCTTATATGCTCTAGATCACCTGCAATGGCCTCAGACTGGCCGATAAATTTTACAAGCATCAACCTTAAATCGTTCGCCATCATTGGCGCTAGCATAACAACAATCAAAGTTGCCGTCGCCAAAAGCCCCCATGATTTAAGTTCTGTTGAACTGGCCGTTTCCCCTTTTTCACGCGAACGTGCTAATTTTCGCTCAGTCGGGTCTTCCGTTTTTTGGGCATCATCTTCCTCAGCCATTTAAGCCTCACTCACGGCACAAGAAACATCAGAAAACTTTCTTGAAAATGTTTCAAGAAAACCATCATGATTACAGATAAAGACATCGACATGACCAGAAACTGGATAGTTATTTGAATAGGCATCATAAAGAAGAACAATGGCAAAGCAGGCATCAAACGACCAAGCACCCCCAAACCTACGTAATATGCCATACCAACAACAACAAACGGTGATGCCAGTTGCAGCCCCAAGGCAAAACTGTCCGCGACATTTCGTGCAACAAGCATTGCAAAGTCCCCAAAAGACAATGAAGCCGCAGGAAGGAATAAAGAGTAGCTCTCAATTACAGCGATGACCATTAAATGATGCATATCTGTTACGAAAAGAAGAGTGACGCCAATAAATGTCAGAAAGCTCGAAACAACTGAACTTTGCTGCTCGGCAATCGGGTCTTGTATCATGGCATTGGCCAATGAAGACAGCATAGCCGTCAATGTTCCCGCCACTTGCAAAGCGCCCAGAGCTATACGCGCAATTGTCCCTATAAAGACACCAACGAAGACTTCCGCCATAACCATCAGAATAATATCCACCACAGTAGCAGGAACAATCGGCATAATGGGCATTATCACAGGGGCAACAACAAAACTGACGGCCAAAGCCAAAGCCAGTCGAATTGGGACAGTGACGTATACGGCGCTGAACCCCGGCATCAACATCAAAGCCGTTCCGATTCTGGAAAAAATCAGAAAAAAGCCAAAGATATTGATGGACATGAATTCAGCCAGCATATTGTAGCACTCTCGCCATACTCAGCATTCCTCGCCGCTTAAAGAGCAATCATCCGGTCATATAATCGATGGGTGAATTCAATCATTGTGGTCATCATAAATGGAAGGAAAAAGATAACAGCTGTAAAAATCACAAGAATCTTTGGAACAAACGTTAACGTCATTTCCTGGATTGTTGTCAGCGCCTGAAAAAGTGCAATCGTCAAGCCAATCAAGAGGCCTGCCCCCATAATAGGTCCTGCGACAGTAAGGATTGTTATCAATGCTTCTCGTCCGACTTGCAGGACGGCTTCTTCATTCATGCTACTGCTGGCCTTTATAATTATTCATGCGTGACGTACGCCGGAATCGTTTTCAGCAAGAGTATAGCACCCGCAACGGGCAGCGGTGAATAATGTAATTGAATTATTATCCGAAATTTCCGATTAAACCCGAATGCAGATATAATTATCTGATGGTTACATCGGCATCCGCATGATTTCACGATAAGCATCAAGAACTTTATCGCGAACACGCACCACTGTTTCCAGAGTAACTTCAGCTTCAGCAACTGCTGTAATCACTTGTGTTAGATCAGCTTTATCATTGACCCCGGCTATAGAGAGTTGCTCACTACGCTCGCCAATACGGACGGCTTCATGGATTGCGCCTTTGACAAGAGATGCAAAATCATCTCCCTCGGATGGCGTATCACTGCTTTTTGTAGAAGCACCGACACTCCCTGCTGCGGACTTGTATGCGCTGATTGCCTGGTTGATATTTTGTGTTGCATCAATCATATCATTTATTCCTTATATCAACGTGTTTAGCGCGCGGCCAAAATATCGATTGTTTTCATCAACATCTGTTTGGAATTCTTGATGACATTAAGATTGGCTTCATACGAACGTTGAGCTTCTTTCATATCCATCATCTCGATCAGAGTATTAACGTTGGGTGTGCGAATATATCCATTTTCGTCAGCCGAGGGATGGGCCGGGTCAAAAACCATTCCAAATTTAGATTGATCCTCACGAATTCTGTCAATTCTCACAGTTTCCAGGCCTATCGAGTCATCCAGCATATTCTTGAATGTTACTGTTTGGCGGCGATAAGGATCTTCACCTGGTTGCGTACCAAGAGAATTTGCATTGGCAATATTTTGGGAAATTATCCGCAGACGTGTCCCTTGGGCCTTCATACCTGCTGCAGATATGGAAAGCGTTTTTAATAGATTATCCTGTGCCATGTTTTATCTCCTTCACAATTCCCAACGAAATTCACTCAAATTCTATTTTCCAAGCGCCGTGCGAAGCATGCGCAAATGCTTGTTATAAATTTCCGTCGTAAAACGGTGCGAGATTTGGGTTTCATTGAGTTTTTGCATTTGCTCTTCAAGAATTACTGAGTTTCCATCGGGCGAGGTTTCGTAAGAAAACGCCTGTTTATCTTCATAAAAATCTGTAATCCGCTTTCGGTGGCCACCCAGATGACCGCCGTTTGTCGCATCCATATTAATTTGCATGGACTCACTTCGAAGCATTTCCTTGAATTCATATGGCTTCAGATCACGTGCACGAAAATCAGGGGTGTCAGCATTTGCAACATTCTGAGCAAGTACTTCCTGACGTTGAGTGACCCAGTTAAGGCGCTTTTTGACCGTATTAAACAGCGTCATGTTATTAAAATCCATTACCTGCTGCCTTTCCTATCCGTCGTAAATCCACGCAGACAATGACGATGTCGTTGCCTGTAAATTTCCATATAGGCATTATCTGCCTATCAAATTAATAAGTGGTTAACCTTCTTTTACCATTTTGCCTCTATAAATGATGTTCCAAGAGGGTAAACATGGTTACTCTATTATTAACAACAACGATTCCAGGCTATTACCGTGCCAACAGATAACGCCACTGAAAATGAAGAAAAAAATAAAAATCAGGGAAACCGGCAAAAAGAAACAATAGCCGTAGCCCTTGGGTACGACCCTGAAACAGGTGCGCCGCCCCGTGTGCTCGCTGGCGGGCATGGTAAAGTTGCCGAACAAATACTTGAAATTGCTTTTGCCAACGGCATTAAAGTTCGCGAAGATGCTGATCTTGCAGAATTGCTTAGCGCAATTGATCTCGATGATGAAATTCCGCCCGAAGCATTTGCAGCCGTTGCTGAGATTCTTATTTACGTATATCGGGCCAATGGGAATTGGCCTTCCGTTTTGGATACTTCTCTGGACTCTTCTCTGGACTCTGGGGGGCCAGAAAGCCAAATTGACACACCCCCTCTAAATCCAATCCGTGAAGAGTCCAGCAAATGAATGAACAAAACATACAGCCTGATCTGAACGAGGAGATTAAAAACGTCAGGGAGTTACTCAACAGGGCCACAAAAAATACATTGTCAGGAGATACCTCCAATCTGAAAAATTTGGATGTTCGCATTAAAAACCTGTCCAGCCGATTACTTGCAGAGATTAACACTCTAAATGAAGAAGAACGAGATACCCTGCTATCCGACCTTAAAGGCATGGTTGATGAAATTACAATTCTTGAAAGGTCCTATCTGAAGCAAGCGCCGAAGGCTGCTCAAACAGATATCAATTCAACAAAAGAGGGCCACGACGAATGAATTGGGGTGATTATATTCAAGCCGCGCTGTCGTTAATTTTTGTTTTAGCCCTCATCGGGTTATTAACTGTCGTCGCCAGACGATTCGGATTCGGCTCACCAACGCCCACTCTCGGCCACAAAAACAAACGTGTTGTTATTCTGGAAGTTACCAATCTGGAGATGAAACGTAAGCTGGTCCTCGTTCGCCGTGACAATCGTGAACACTTGATTTTACTGGGTATCAATGCAGAGCAGATTGTGGAATCCTATGATGCAACTGATATTCCCTCTATCGACACAACCGGAAACTCGTTTTCCAACGCTCTGGAAACAGAGCTCAAACAAGACATATGATAAATAATGTTCCCGACTATGTTGAAAAATAATAACCGTAAAATCAGCCCAAAAAGGTTCGCTCTGGCAATAGGCGCCGGTGTAGCTGGTCTGCTGGTCTTCCTAACCCTTGCGGGGCAAGCTGACGCACAAACATTCTCTCTCGATATGGGCGAGGGTGGCGGTGAGGCAACAGGACGGATCATTCAGCTAATTGTGATGATGACAGTCGTCACGATTGCACCAAGCATTCTGATCATGGTCACATCATTCACACGAATAGTCATCGTGCTGTCTTTTGTCCGCACAGCGATGGGAACCCAACAGGCTCCACCCAATCAGGTATTGATGAGTCTGGCATTGTTTTTGACCGTTTTTATTATGATGCCCGTCTTTGAAGAATCCTTTAATGATGGCATCAGGCCTCTTCTTGATAATGAAATTGATGAATTTGAAGCCTTCGATAGGGCAGCCGTTCCGTTTCATACATTCATGTTGAAGCATGTTCGCGAAAAGGATCTGGACCTGTTCCTTGGCATTGCCAAAGTCAGTGAAGAAGAACTAGAAGAAGGCATTCCAATGCGCACCCTGGTTCCTGCGTTCATGATAAGTGAAATACGCAGGGCCTTTGAAATTGGCTTTCTGATATTTGTACCATTTCTGGTTATTGATATGGTTGTCGCATCCGTCCTCATGGCCATGGGTATGATGATGCTGCCACCGATCATCATCGCCTTGCCATTCAAAATTATTTTCTTTGTTCTGGTTGATGGATGGTATCTGGTGGTTGGAACTCTAGTCCGAAGCTTCGGAGCCTAACAGAGGTCTAAAAATAAACTAACCTCAAATGATCCATTTGAGGTTAGTTCTTTTTGATAGAATGAAACATATAGTTTCGGTAAATCATGAAATATTGCTGGTGTTAAACGACCCACCAGCGTTCAAGAATGTGCCGGCCATCCATTCCACGATCTGAAGATAGCGCCCCATGATTAACCTTATCGCTTCGCGCAAGAACTTCATTGGCGAAAAGTGGCACAATATTACCCCCCTCATCCCTCAGAATCATTTGCAGTTCGGAATACATGCCTCTGCGTTTTGAAGGATCAAGCTCTGCTTTTGCTGCTAATAGAACTTCAGTAAAACGAGCATGATCAAAGTACGTTTCATTCCATGCTGCTCCGGGAAGATATCCAGTAGCAAGCATTTCACTCTCTGTTGTATAGCCGCCCCAGTAGTCAGCGTAGACAGGCTTCTTCATCCAGACATCTGACCAATACCCATCATTGGGTTCGCGCACGACATTAATATTGATGCCACCGCGCTTTGCGGTTTCTTTGAACATAACGGTGGCATCGACAGCCCCAGCATATGCTGCATCTGCTGCACTGATAGATACATCAATGGAGCTCAACCCGGCTTTTTTGAGATGGAAGCGTGCTTTATCAGGATCATATTTTCTCTGTTCGATAGATGCATCATGATACTGATAGGAAGGCCCAATCGGTGTATCATTACCAACAGAACCATGACCATTCAGGATAGTTTTCAGCAAGAGTTCCCGATCAATGGCATATTTCATTGCCATACGGATGTCGTTGTTATCAAACGGAGCTACATTGGTCATCATGGGGTAACAGTAATGCAGAGGGCCGGTTGTTTCCTCAACATGAATATTTTCTACACGGTTCAGAAATGCTGCCGTTTTAAGATCGACTTTATCAATTACATCTACCACACCCGATTTCAGCGCATTTTCTCGAGCAACAGGATCCTGAATCGTCAAGAATTCAATGTCGTTTGCAAAAGCACGATCATCCCGCCAATAATTAGGATTGCGTAACAGGTACGATCTGATGCCTGGCTCATATTCTTTGAGCAGGTAACCGCCAGTCCCAATGTGTGATTGCCAATCAATGCTTCCATCGGCATTCGCAGGGCAGATCGAGAAACCTCCCGATGCGAGCATATCTGGTAAATCAGCATTCCCCGAAACCAGTTCAAATATAATCTTGTTTTTCCCGTCCGTTTTGATCGAGGCTATCTCATTGGCGATTGGTTTCACGAAGGATTTACTGTCTTCACCACGGTGATGATTAATCGATGCAATAACATCTTCCGTAGTCATGGATTTACCGTTACTAAATTCAACACCCTGGCGAAGCTCAAAGGTCCATTGTTTGGCACCGGGGATTGCTTCCCAACTTATAGCAAGGCCTGGCTCTACAACGTTACCAGGGCCAATCTGGGTGAGTGTATTACGAAATGCATAATTCAAAGCCCACTGGTAGCCATTAAACAGAGAGGCTGGGTCAAGAATATCACCGGACTCACCATGCCCCATGGCAACTTTCAATGTGCCACCCTTGCGAGGTGACGCACTCGCTAGAGCCTGATCCGCCAAACTTGCAGAAATCGCCATGCCAAGCCCGATTGATGTGGCCGTACCGATAAAATCACGTCGAGTAATCTTCCCGGCTCTCAATCTGGATCCCATCCAGCTAAGCTGTGGGTTCGAATCATTGTTATCCATAGAAACCTCCTGTTGTGGCGTTTAGTAATAGATAATGGCTTGATTGCCTTTTTGAATATCTGGTCAACTGTCAACAGTTTACATAATTATAAAAAAATTGTCGAGTCAAATTTTTGCCCTGGATTTAACCACTGGCACGCATTGTCGGAGAGTTTTATTTTGAAGGCTTAAGAAACAGAATCCACATGGAGCTCGAAAAACTCCAAAACACTTTCATGGTTTATCTGCAAGAATTCACCCATAGCAGCACCTACGCTCTGGGCATCACCATTTTCAAATGCATCAATCAACGGAAGCAATGTTTCGACGAAATAAGCACCCGACGTGTCTTCAGCCTTATTCACCAGGGACGCAATTTGTCGCCCCTCCCAAAGAATGTCTTCAAGCAAAGCAGTGTATCTCGGGTTTCCGGTTAACTGAAAAATAAATCGGTGGATTGCATAATTAGCCTCCAGCGGGGCCAGAGGGTCATCGCGGCCTCTGGCCACAGCACACACACCATCGTACAAGCCCCTGAGAGTCTGGATATCTTCAGCTGTTGCTACCTCTTTAGCCTTTCTGGCGGCATAGATAGAAATACAGGATCTCAGTTCGTGGAGATTTTTAATGTCATTAATGGTGACGGCTCGAACAAAAAAACCGCGCCTGGGTTCAGAACGAAGAAACCCACGTTGCTCCAGCAACCTTGCAGCCTCACGAACCGGCCCACGGCTAACCCCCATACGGCGTGCCAGATCAGATTCAGAAAGGCGATCTCCCGGTGGCAGTTCACCTTTGATAATTGCAGCCAGTATATTATCACGAACTTGCTCGACAAGGCTGGCTTGTTGCACAACACCAAATGCTGATTTCTTCATTTTGCCATCTTGCTGCATATTTTGGTATTTCCTTCTACGCGATCATGCCCTTCTGATTATATAGCAGAATCATTGTTTGTTTACCAACAGTTGTCTAAAAACAGAAAACTGTTGACAATTTACAGTATTGAGCAAACTATAAACCTACCTTATTTCAACACCCGTATTGATAATACGGCATGTACAAATATTTAGCTCTTCAGCATTGCACAAAATGCATCATCTGAGTTTACTCATGGGATAAAACGATGAACCTTTCAGAATATGCAAAATACGACGCAACAGGGTTAGCGGAACTGGTATCAAAAAACCAGATATCACCAAAGGAACTGGCTGATCTCGCAGTTAAGGCCATTGAATTGGTAAATCCCGAGTTGAATGCGGTAGTAGAGGTATATTCTGACAGAGCTAAGCAACCCTATCTTGATAAACTGCCAAAAGGCCGCTTGCACGGCGTTCCAATTTTAAAAAAAGACCTGGCATTTTCCGAAGCAGGGCAACTAAGTGAAATGGGTAGTTTGCTTACAAAGGGCTTCATCGCCGATATTACTAGCACCGCTATCGAACGACTCCTTGATGCAGGAGCGGTCGTTCTCGGGCGAACCACTACGCCTGAATTCGGTTTAACAGGAACAACAGAATCCAAGCTTTCGGGCATTACCCGAAACCCCTGGGACATCCAACGGACACCGGGCGGTTCCAGTGGTGGTTCAGCGGGAATGGTGGCCGCTGGCGTTGTGCCAATTGCAACAGCCAGTGATGGAGGAGGCTCGACACGCGGCCCCGCTGCATAT
>JABJOR010000246.1 GCA_018664265.1 Rhodospirillales bacterium | reverse complement strand
ATCGATAAACAAAATCAAGGGGATTATTGACTACATCCAGCACGGCTGTATAGGGGATTAGTCGAGCAGGAATGTCAAAAAGGTCGGTGTTATTCCACTTTGGCATGGGCTGACCATTACACCACACCCCCCAAGCTTGATAGGCGGTCTCTATATCGGGAGATGGCATTTTTTTCGGATTTAATTCCGAGATTTTAATGAATGTCATAATTTTTTCGCGAGTAATTTGTTTGTTTTATAAGCTCAGTTCCAATGCAGATAGTTGCATACTATAGTATTTTTAGAATAAATATAAAGTACAAAAATTGAGTTTTGCCTTCCCCCTTTCTATTTCTTGATGAATGGCATACTTTATGCTCGTTACAGAATGGAAAACGGAGTGATCTATGGGCGCGATTGGTGAGCCACTGGTGTGGCTGGTTTTACAAATTATCGATATCTACATCTGGGTTGTGATTATCGGCATCATCCTGTCCTGGCTGGTTGCTTTTAATGTGGTTAATACGACCAATCGGTTTGTCTATACGGTGGGTGATATTACCCATCGATTGACGGAACCAGCGTTAAAACCGCTCCGCAATATGCTGCCAAATCTGAATGGTATCGATCTGTCACCTATGGCACTCATTTTGGGCCTGATTTTTTTACAGAAGATCGTGGTGAACGTCTATAATTCCATATTGTAATTGGGGCTGTAATCGGGTGTCGGATTTCTTCTACCAAACGCCCAATGGTCTTGAAATCTTCTTGCGTGTCGCCCCTAAATCCTCTGCAAACCGGATTGGAGCTGTGGCAAAGATGGATCGCCTCCGATTGAAGGTTCAGGTCACAACCGTTCCCGAAGACGGCAAAGCCAATGCAGCGGTCATAAAGTTGCTTTCAAAACATTGGAAAATTGCCAAATCCCTGTTCACCGTGACAAGTGGCGTAACCAATCGAAATAAAACCTTATTGATCTCTGGTGACGGGGTTGCCCTAACGGCAAAAATCAAGGAAAACACATAAGGAAACACTTAGGTGCTACACATGATAAAATGTCGTGTGCAGAATGATCAGAGGCGTTTACGTTCAAGCTTTTTTGGGGCTTTCAGGGATATCTTGAGCCACCATACAAGCCTTACATTTAGGGGAAGAATTACATGAGCGATGCAACGATTATCGACGGCAAGGCATTTGCCGCTAAATTACGCGAGCGCGTCAGCGCCGCTGTAGTCAAGGTCAAGGCAGATAGCGGCATTACGCCGGGTCTGGCTGTTGTTCTGGTTGGTAATGATCCGGCCAGTAACGTCTATGTGTCATCCAAGGCCAAGCAAACCGCTGAATGCGGCATGGAAAGCTTCGAGCACCGTCTGGACGAAAGCACCGACGAAGGCACATTGTTGACGTTGATCGACAAGCTTAACAATGACAACAAGGTCAATGGCATTCTGGTTCAGCTTCCGCTGCCATCACAGATTGACGAGCAGAAAGTCTTGAGCGCCATCAACCCGGATAAAGACGTGGACGGTTTCCACACCACCAACGTGGGCCGTCTTTGGACCGGCGGCGACGCTCTGGTGCCTTGCACGCCGTTTGGCTGCAGCGTCCTGTTGAAAGATTTCCTTGGCAGTCTGTCCGGCAAGAATGCCATTGTGGTTGGTCGTTCCAACATCGTTGGCAAGCCAATGGCCGCTCTGCTTCTGGCAGAAAGCTGCACTGTGACAATCGCCCATTCGCGCACCGATGATCTTCCCGGCAAATGCCGCGAAGCCGATATTCTAATCGCTGCCGTTGGCCGTCCAGAAATGATCAAGGGCGACTGGATCAAGCCGGGCGCAACCGTGATTGACGTGGGCATCAACCGTATCGATGCGCCTGAGCGTGGCCTTAAAGAAGACGGTAGTGTCAAAACCCGTCTGGTCGGTGATGTTGAATTCGATAGCGCCGTCAAAGTCGCTGGCGCCATCACCCCGGTCCCCGGCGGTGTCGGCCCCATGACCATCGCATGCCTGCTCAGAAACGCAGTCGTCGCCTGTTGTCGTCAGAACGGTTTGGCTGATCCCGGCATCTAAGTCAGAGGGTCTGACAGCCGATTAAATTAAAACCCCGCTGTGGATTAACCCGGCGGGGTTTTTCCATACTACGTCGTTAGCACATCTCTGTGCTTTTGTGGTCCAATCCTCTTGCTTATTTGCTTTCGGCAATTTGCTCCATAATCCAGTCACGGAAGATTTTTATTTTTGGACGGTTCCAGATAGTAGGGGGGCCGACCATGTAATAGGCGTAGCTCGCAGGCAGGCTGATATCGAGCAGGCGGACCAGATGCCCTGAGGCGATCTGATCAGCGACTAATACACTGCGACCCAACGCAATGCCTTGTCCTGCCACAGCGGCTTGAATGACCAGATAGGAATGCTCGATGGATAAGCTGCCTGCAATGCCGGGATTGGACACACCTGCTTGCGAAAACCATTTGTTCCAATCTTCCGGCATGATGTCGTGCAGCAAGGTGTATTTAAGGATGTCGTCGGGGGTGTTGATCGGCGGGCCGGAGGCCAAAAGGTCGGGACTGATAACCGGGAAGATGACTTCATCCATAAGGTGACAGGTCTCGCAACCGGGGTAGTGTCCCGGGCCGTAACGAATGGCAAGGTCAACTTCATCATGGGCAAAATCAACCAAGCGGTCGCCCATAGCAAGACGGACATCGATTTCGCGATATTGTTGGCGGAAACCGGCAAGTTTTGGCACAAGCCAGCCAGCCGCAAAGGAATCCATTGTTGAAATGGTCAATGTTCCTGCATTGTCGGTTTCATGCAGATATCGCAATGCAGAAGCCATGAGATCTAGCCCGTCTGATACGGCTGGATACAGAATCTGCCCTTCCGGCGTCAGCTTCAAACCTCTGTTCACCCTGTTAAACAGGGCGTGACCAATGGAATCCTCCAACCCTTTGACCTGATGTGAAATTGCAGCCTGTGTCACAAAAAGCTCATCTGCCGCTTTGGTAAAGCTCAGATGTCGGGCGGCAGCCTCAAAGGCGCGCAGACCGTTTAAGGGAGGGAGTTGACGGGCCATAGGGGATTCAATTCTGTAAAGATTATTTAATTCATGAAATAATATCACGTTTTAATAAATCTTCCATAAATATTTTAATATTATTTTCAATAAGTTAGGGAATATTAAAATTCTATTTCATTAATTTTTCTAATGAACTCATCAGAAATGATCGTTTGTGGCGGTGGCCTGGTTTGCCCTAGGTTAAGTGCAAGACAGGATAACAATTTGAAACCAGACACTATGTGTAAAAAAGGAGAATGGCTATGAACAGGAATTCAGTTGCAACATGTAACGATGTAAACGCACAGCGTAATGTTGAAGTAATCACCCCACTGGCAAACCAGATGGCATCGCTCCCGACTTATCTGGTGGAAACATTGGTAACCTGGCAGCGTCGCAGCATGGAACGCACACAGTTGAAGAATATGAGTGAGCATTTGCTCCGTGATATGGGTATCAGCCGTGAACAGGCACAGAAAGAAATCAACAGGCCGTTCTGGCGGTCTTGAAATTAATAAAAAGTCCGGGCTGTGATTGTCCCGGTCTTTTTTAATTCCGTTTCGCCACGCTGACCTGATGGGTCACCATGCGTGATCCACTCCAGTAATGGAGCTGGAAAGCCGGGTTATCTTCTTCTGCGTGAGGTAAATTTTCTTCCGGGTTCAGCAAATCTGCTGCAACATGAAATGCCGTGGAGGGGCAAGTCCCGGCGATGGTCCCACCAAACCAGGCAAACGTCGGGCGGTGCAAATGACCGCACATGACCCGTTCAATATTAGGACTTTGCTTCAGGATTGGTGCCAGCGCGTCCCCTTCATAACACCTTGTTCCGTCCATAGATAGAATGCCGCTTTCATAAGGCGGGTGATGCATGATGATAACGGTCGGACTTTCATAATCTTCGGCCAGTTTTATGGATAGCCAGCGCAGCCGCTCTTCGCACAAATGGCCATAAGATTCACCAGTGACAGCCGTATCAAGCGCTATAATGCGCACATCATGATGTGAGATGCCGTACTGGATGAAATTATCCTGCATATAACCACGTTGATCAAAGGTCTGACGAAGAGCATCACGATCATCATGATTTCCGGGGATAACATAAAAGGGCATTTCAAGCTTACCGAGAATAATGGCTGCCTGGTCGTACGGGGTGAGATCATCACCACCGTTGATGTCGCCGGTTATGGCAACCGCATCCGGGCGTTGCTTCATGGAATTGATGCGCGCAACGGCGTCCTGGAGTTGCAAGTTATGAGGATGGTCGGCCTCGTTCATAACGTGGCAGTCCGAAATTTGCGCAATAATCATGAATTTTTTTACCTGAATATTTTTGATATGAGCATATGATGAACTCTGCGGGACTTTGATGCAAGGATCGCTTGGCACAAGGCGGCTGTAATGCTACAACGCGCCGCTATGACTGATTTAAAACACATTCGCAACTTTTCCATTGTTGCCCATATTGATCACGGCAAGTCTACGCTTGCCGATCGGATGATTCATCTGTGCGGCGGTCTGACGGATCGCGAGATGAAGGAACAAGTGCTCGATTCCATGGATATCGAGCGTGAGCGCGGCATTACTATCAAAGCCAACACCGTTCGCCTGGACTACAAGGCCAAAAATGGCGAGATGTACCAACTCAATTTGATGGACACACCGGGCCATGTGGATTTTGCCTACGAGGTCAGCCGCTCGCTTGCGGCTTGCGAAGGCTCGCTTTTGGTGGTGGATGCATCCCAAGGGGTGGAAGCCCAGACCCTGGCTAATGTTTATCTGGCTCTAGATAATAACCATGAAATAATTCCCGTATTGAATAAGGTTGATCTTCCGGCGTCAGAGCCAGAGCGGATCAAAGAGCAGATCGAGGAAGTCATCGGTCTTGATACGTCTGATGCAATCGAGATTTCTGCAAAAACCGGCAAGAACGTCGATATGGTACTTGAAGCCATTATTGAGCGTTTACCTGCACCAACGGGCGATGCGGAAGCACCCTTGAAAGCGCTTCTGGTTGATAGCTGGTATGATCCTTACCTTGGTGTCATGATTTTGGTGCGTATCCATGACGGTATCCTGAAAAAGGGCATGAAAATTCATATGATGGCCAAGGGCGTCACTCACCAGATTGATCAGGTTGGAGTGTTCACGCCGAAACCTGAAAAAGTTGGAGAGCTTGGCCCCGGCGAAGTGGGCTTCTTTACCGCTGCTATCAAAACTGTGGCCGACACCAGCATTGGTGACACCATCACCGAGGATAAACGTCGCGCGGACGCGCCGCTCGCCGGTTTTAAGCCATCCATTCCGGTTGTGTTCTGTGGCCTGTTCCCGGTGGATGCTTCTGAATACGAAGATTTGCGCGAAGCGCTGGAAAAACTGCATTTGAATGATGCCAGCTTCCACTATGAGGCCGAAACGTCGGCAGCCCTTGGTATTGGCTATCGTTGTGGCTTCCTTGGACTGTTGCATCTGGAAATCGTACAGGAACGTCTGGAACGTGAGTTTGATCTGGATTTGATCACCACTGCGCCGTCCGTTGTCTACAAAGTCTATCATAACGATGGTTCTATGAAAGAGTTGCACAATCCAGCTGATATGCCGGATGTGGTGCATATTGCCTCTATCGAGGAGCCCTGGATCAAGGCATCCATTATGGTGCCGGATGAATATCTTGGTTCGGTCCTGCAGCTTTGCACGGAACGCCGGGGCGAGCAGATTGAGCTGACCTACGTGGGCAGCCGCTCCATGGTGATTTACCGCCTGCCACTGAATGAAGTGGTGTTCGATTTCTATGATCGCTTGAAGTCGGTATCTCGCGGATATGCCAGTTTCGATTACGAAATGGATCAGCATATCGAATCAGATCTGGTGAAAGTGACCATTTTGGTCAATCAGGACAACGTTGACGCTCTTGCCTTTATTGCCCACCGCAGCCACGCGGAAGGCCGGGGGCGTCAGATCATCAAGCGCCTGAAAGGCCTGATCCCGCGTCAGTTGTTCAAGATTGCCCTGCAAGCGGCAATTGGTGGCAACGTGATTGCTCGTGAATCTGTTTCTGCCATGCGCAAAGACGTAACGGCAAAATGTTATGGTGGCGATATAACCCGTAAAAAGAAGCTTCTGGAGAAGCAAAAGAAGGGCAAGAAACGTATGCGCCAGTTCGGCAATGTGGAAATTCCGCAATCTGCGTTTCTCGCTGCCCTGAAGACCGGTGACGACTGATCGTCTCGGTTATGATTCTTCTTTTGTGATTTTCGGCAAGGGCTGTTCGTCTTGAGTTGACTCAAGCTGGTCCAGTTCTGCATAGAGCTGGTTTATATCAAGCAGTTGTTGATCTTCGGTGAATGTCTCCATGTCGTCCAGAGTTGGGTACATGGAGGGGTTCTTCTGATCGCTGACGGCTTTTCGAATATCTTCATCTTCGCTCTTGTCCAGATCAAACAGCTCATGAACGGGAGCCCTGTCATCTTCATGAGGATGATAGGTTTCGTCTTCTTTGGCCAAGCGATTGAGTTCATCAATTAAAAATAAGGATTCTTTTTGGCGTTCGTATTCTTCACGGACCTCTGCGGTCATGATTTTATTCGGCCGGCAGAGCCAGGCCAAAGTGGTTCCCGGCACTCCCAGCAAAAACCAGGCTGGCAACACGAGAATGCTTGTCAGAACAGGGTCCCACAACGCCGGAAGTATACTTTCTAATCTGATCTTGCTTAGCACCAGATGCCCCGGCGCAAGCGTATACCACAAATCATAGGCCGAGGTTATGACACTGCCGGACAGGTCCCGCCCGCTGCTGGCGATCGTAACGAAAGGCTCGCTAGCAGCTGCTGCAAATGCAGCGATTAAAAGAGCCCAGCCAAAGAGAAATAAAATATGCATGAACGCACCATAGCGTATCTGTGTTGAAAGATCATTGATGAACGTCACATGAGGCTTATTGATTTTAATTTCAAGCAATCAGATGCTCGCAATACTGCCTGAGCGTGTTATAAGTCGCTGTCTATTACGGAAAATTTAGCGAGAATTATGCCAAATACACTACAGATTAGCCTGCGCGACAAAATTAAATACAACCCGTTGACGGCCCCGCTTTATCGGTCGTATTTTTGCCGCCGTGCCCTGCGCACGGGTGAGCCTGAATTGCAGGCATTGGAGCAACTGGCACCTGATGGCCGGGTTGCCCTGGATGTCGGCTCGAACAAAGGCGTGTTTAGCTATTTGCTCGCCCGTCAGGGGCTGGATGTTCATGCCTTTGAGCCTATTCCCATGTTCTATGAACGTGTCCGGCGTACCGCTCCGCATAATCTGCAATGCCATAACATAGCCTTGAGCAACGTAGACGGTGAAGCTGATTTCCATCTGCCTGTGAAAAATGGCCGTATTTATAATCAGACCGCAACTTTAAGAACCATTGGCGATGATGCGGAACATATTACAATCAAGGTTCAAACATCGCGTCTCGACAGCCTGTTGATGAATAATATCGGGTTTATAAAGATTGATGCAGAAGGTTTTGAAAAACAAATTCTGGAAGGTGCTGTGGAAACAATTTCACGGGACCGCCCAGTAATGCTGATTGAAATTGAAGAGAGCCATACCGGCGAAGACTTGTGGACGTCTTTGAAGTTTGTTGAATCCCTGGGCTATACAACCCATGGCTATCATGAAAACAAGGTTCAGCCGTTGGAAGCCTTTTTTGATATTGAAAAGCACCACCGGAATTTTGCTGGTGGGCGGTATTACAATAATTTTATTTTCCTGCCGATATAATGAGTGGAAATATAGATGACGAATGAATACTCAATATCCGAACTACCGCTGCGAGCACGATTCACGTATTTAGCGCATGCTTTCAAGGCTGTGTATAAACAACATCATTTGGGCATGTTGCCTATGTTTGAACG
Source organism: Rhodospirillales bacterium (assembly GCA_018664265.1). Classification (GTDB taxonomy): domain Bacteria; phylum Pseudomonadota; class Alphaproteobacteria; order Rhodospirillales; family Casp-alpha2; genus JABJOR01. The sequence continues at coordinate 926 of JABJOR010000246.1, read as the reverse complement.
ATTGATACCTGAAAATGGCATTGTTCTGGATGTTGGGGGTCATGCCGGGCAATTTGCCAAGTTATTTGCGAAAGTCGCCTCAAACGGTCATGTTTATTCGTTTGAACCTGGCCGATATGCGCGCTCAATTCTACGCCGGTCTCTGGCTCGAAATAGCAGATCTAATACGACTATAGTTCCTGAAGGCTTGGGAGATTCTATTGGCGAAATTGATTTGGTTGTTCCTGTAAAAAAGAATGGTGTGGTTAAGTATGGTGTATCCCATATGGGCGAAGTGGGTGAATACGCCGACGTGAAAATCGAATCCGTGCACATCAATACAATCGATGATTTTGTTCGACAGCAAGAATTGCCAAAACTGGATTTTATAAAAGCGGATATTGAGGGTTGGGAACAACGCATGGTTCTCGGTGGTGAGCAAAGCATCCGAAAATATATGCCTGTGATCATGATTGAAATGGTTGATCATCAACTCAGTCGTGCAGGTGATTCTCTGAACGGATTTTGGGAGCTCCTTGTTGCGTGGGGTTATGCACCATTTCTTAGCACAGGGGACGCGATTAAACCGCTTGAGAAACTTGAAGTCATAACAAGTGGTGACGTAATTTGGATTGCTGAGTGATATCAATCTGGCTAATTCAGGAAGTCAATTTTCGGCGGCTTTAGTAACAAGATTATACTGCCAATAATCGGAATGATTGTCGCCGCGTACATGAGAGGTATAAGCGACATGTTTCTCGCGCTCATGTTTTCTATTCCCAATATCAGAATTTGCAGTCCCATAACAATGAACACAGCAAATAGCGTTCGCTTAATATGATTGCGACGGGTAAACCCTCCGGAAAATTGACAAACCAGAGCGATTAGAACGAATGCTACGCCGACGAGAGGTGAGGTAAGCCGCTTGTGTCCCTCGATAATATATT
>JABJOR010000245.1 GCA_018664265.1 Rhodospirillales bacterium | reverse complement strand
TACCGTAGAAGCCCTTTGGAAAAACACTGGAGAAATTGTTGCCATGTTTAGCAAACAGGAATGCCTGAATTACTTTGCCGCAGATGGGTATGATCCATATTAAACCGGAAATGCTCTAGCAAGATGGAGAGAGGAGAAGTTGGTGGGCTAAACACGATAAAGATGGGCGCTGGATGTTAATTGTGTTCATAGATTATCCGGGTAACCATTTTGGTGTAAACAAATATACATGATAACAATCCAACTTCTAAAGTGTCAGTGACACCCGAACGACGCGCTCTTCAAAGTCAGTGTGTTTATTAAAACCAAAATCGTGCATTAAGCTTAACATATGGGAGTTTTCCGGTAGCACATCGCCAACGAGAGTCTTCACTCCTCGTGAACGGCAGAAACGAGCAATTTTATCCATAAGTTTCCAGCCTAACCCCTGATGATGGACGTCAGAACGTACGACGATGGCAAATTCTGCTGTTTCGCCTTGGGCGTCGATAATGGCGCGAACCACGCCCAAAGTTATATGGTTGAATGCACTATCTTCATCCTCAATGCAGGCGATGAAGGCCATCTCTGAATCGTAATCGATGTTTACATAGTGCGCCATTTCTTCGTGCGACAGCTCCTTAACTTTGCCGAAAAAACGGAAGCGGTTGTCCTCAGGTGTCAACTCAGAGAGGAAAGCTCTGTGTGCAGTTTCGTCTTCAGGGCGGATGGGGCGCAACAAAACCCGTTGGTTACTGTCCAAGACAAATCTTTCTTCCAGTTTATCAGGATAAATATTGGGCATCAGTTTTTTGACATTTATGAGAGAATCTAAAAATGAATGTAAATTCTACCGACATTCTAGCACGAAAGGTAATACATTCCATCCGAAAGTGGATATATTCGAACCCAAGGATATTTGTAATCGAGGCAGGTTTTATTGTTTATTTTCAAAGAGGTGTAGAAAATGGTGGACCAATCAAAACAAAGATGGGCACTGGGAGTTAATTGTTGAGCTGATTTGATTGAGCCTTGGCTGGGATTAGGTGGGCGACAAAGAAATTAGTCCATTTTGTTCAAGTTGGAGTATGAGGGACATTAGATCCGAATGAATGTTTTCTTCCGGAATATCTGGGAAGGCTATGTAGAGTAAGTCTGCAATTTCTTCAGTGTATATTGGCGTTTCCAGTACATGCCAAATTGCACACCCCAGCTCATTAAGATTAAAAATTGCGTTTGTTTCCGGGTGAGCTAAAAAAGCCTGATTGTTTAGATGTTTGACGAATACGCCTTCTTTGCGGTGCAATCGATCATTACGCATTAATTTACGCCTTATGGTTTGATGAAAAGGTATTCAACAGAAGCTTACCGACGGATTTTCCATTTGACCAGTTTAACTGATAGCAGGGTGCTTCTTCAATAATACTGTGAAGGGTGTCCAGGATATTTATGGCAGACGGATTGTTTGCAAAGTTCCGCTCGATAATGTTCTTTAAAGCTTCTTCCTTGCTAGCGGGTAACAATGTCTCTTCTTCAAAATCACCGCGTTGAATAAGAACAATAGCAGCAATGGGGAATTGCTCTCCAAATGATGCAAGCTGTGTTGTTGATAAATTCAGGTACGAAAACCGATCACTGGCTGGACCGATATGATTGTTGGCAAAATGGTTGAATTCTTTGCCAAATGTTTCTGGTATCGGATTTCGTAATCTCGGTTGGATTCCTAGAGATAAACCATTTGGTTCTGAGCCAGTAAAAGGCAGGACATCGTCACAAACAACGCGAATGCCCCGGCTGGCCAATAAGGCAATAAGTGTGCTCTTCCCTTGGTTATAACCATTTGGAAAAACCACAGCTTTTCCATCAATGCTTATAGCGGCACAGTGCAGACACATATCCTCGGGCTTGTTTGTGTTAAATGCATGGACGAGATCAACCAGAAAATCACAAACCGCATTAATAGGGTCATAGTAGATTTTGGGTTCTTCAAGCCAAGGCGATGTACGTGAATATTGCCCGTTAGAGAACTTTATGGTTATAAGGGCTTCGCTAGAGCTGATAGATCCAATTGTGAAGGGCCATGTGGGTAGAATTTTCTGTATTATCGGGATCAGTTCATCGGCGTCTATCAGACGTAGAGTGCCGGAAATATCCTGAAAGCTGAGATCCATAATGCTATTCCATCTAGAGGATAATTTACTTAATCATATCTATAAAACCCGACCGCAAAGGTGGCAAGCGGTCGGGTCATTGGGGTATTTCTAAAACGGTGGAATACTTTCTATTGCGTTATTGTAACGCCGGAAAGCGCACCTTCACCATCAGTGCCACCATCGCCACCTGCACCGGAACCATCATCGTCACCTGCACCGGAACCATCATCGTCACCTGCACTGGAACCTTGGCCACGTCCTCTGCCACGTCCTCTACCACGTCCGCGTCCATTGCCGGAGTCGCTATCGGATTCTCCGCCGCCCGACCCACCACCAGAGCCTCCTCGATTGCCACCACCACCAGAGCCTCCTTCATTACCGCCACCACCAGAGCCTCCTCCATTACCGCCACCGCCGGAACCACCGCCAGATTTTGCAGCCGCTGACTTGAGAGACAACAGGACGGGGGTTGTGTAGGCAATAGTTGCTGCAATACCTAGTTTCGCCAAAGCAGCTCGGCGGTTCAGAGTAGCTGTATCTGAGGACGACTGTTGAGCATTTATGAGAGTAGACGGAGTGTTCATTAATTCTGACATTTGATTTTCCTTGGTTCATTGTGTAATACAAGAAAATCATACAGATGGGCCGCTGAATGGATTGTGAAGCTAGTATTCATGATTGGTTTAAGAAAGGGGCCTAAATCCTTATGCGCACATTTGCAATCGCCCAATAGGAAAGGCGAGGGTTGCTAGCAAGCCGCCTGAGGGTCCTTGTTCCAATGTCAAATGGCCATGGTATGAATCGACAATATCACTAACAATGGATAATCCCAATCCATGTCCGGGCTTTCGTTCATCAAGACGCTGCCCGCGAGTTCGGGCCTTAACCATTAACTCCGGGTTCATTCCCGGACCATCATCATAAATTTGCAGGCTAATGGTTTCTGCTTCGATCAGAGTTGAAATCTGAATTGTGCTTCCCGCCCACTTGAAAGCATTCTCAAGCAAATTCCCAAGCATTTCTTCAAAATCTTGGCGTTCTCCTAGAAAGATGAGATCGTCTGGTATATCAAGCTTAATTTGGTATTGGTATTGATCTTGGCTTTTTTGCAGCAATTGGCAGATGGGTTGTATGGCATTTAAAACCGGGACGCGTTCAGATGTATAGGCGGATGCTCCAGCTGCGGCAGCCCGGTTCAATCGATGCTCGACGAGGTTTGTGATCGTTTCCAGTTGTTCAAGCAAGGTTTCCCGGTTGTACTGTTTTATTTCTTTCTGAGCTTCAACCCGAAGGATGGTCAGAGGTGTTTTTAGAGCATGGGCCAGATTACCTACATGATGGCGTGCCCTTTGTATCTGTTCTTGATTTTCTTTCAACAAAGCATTGGTTGCATTGACCAACGGCAGAACTTCATCAGGGTAATTTTCTTGAAGTTCATTTGATTTGTTTTGCCGGACGGCCTCAATGTCTTGGGTGAGCAATCGTAAAGGTTTCAAGCCAAACTGAACCTGAACCAAAAGAGCAATCAGAACCCCAATCCCAAGGCATAGAAGGGAAACAACCAAAATCGTATTGAATGTCTGGTTTTCAATCTGGAGTTCTGAAATGTCAGCCGCAACCAGAAAATAAACAGGTTGATCAAAGTGATCAATTTGAAGTGCGCGTTGCAGGACAAGTATATCTTTATTGAGAGGATCTTTTAATTCAAAGGTATCCACCTGTGTCGTGCCATTGTGCATTTTGTTGACGGCCAGTATTTGATCCCATAAAGACCGGGACCGGGCAATTGCTGTACCTTGACTGGAGACCTGCCAATACCAACCGGATAGAATTTGGTTAAATCTAGGATCTCCCAGATCTCGTGAAATTTTAAGTTTGCCGTTTTCTGTAACATTCGTTGCAGCAATAAGGGCATTCAGGAAGGTTTCAATGCGGTGGTGAAATGCGTCCTGTAGCGAGCGCTGAAAATTATAGGATAATGCACCGCCCCCGACGATCAATATGACGGAAATCCACAGACCCGCTGACAAAATAAGGCGTGCTTTTAAGTTCCGCATTTTGCCAACCTATCCAGTTATGTGTTCGTTTGATGGTGTGATTGTTCATCCGGGGCGTCAAAGCGAAATCCTTGACCCCGGATCGTGGAAATGACGGATTGATTTAATTTCTTGCGAAGTCTGCCCATTATAACATCAATGACATTGGAATCCGGGTCTGCATCCGATCCGTATGCGTGTTCTAGAAACTCTGTTCGGCTAATGATCCTGTTCGGATGGTGCATGAAGTATGAAAGTATTCGGAACTCAAGAGACGTCAGGACTAACGGAATGCCATCATTGCTTACTCGACCACTCATGGTATCGAGGGTGATACCTCCATATTTTAGTTCCGGGCTTGCATGCCCGGCGCTTCGGCGAATGAGCGCCCGTAATCGAATGACAACTTCTTCTGCCTCAAACGGCTTGGTAAGATAGTCATCTGCACCTGCATTGAACCCTGCTAGTTTCTCAGACCACCGACCTCTGGCCGTTAGAATTAAGACGGGCATGTTACGCTTTGCGTCGCGCCATTCTTGCAAAACGCTGATGCCATCTAGTTCAGGCAAACCAAGATCAAGTAAAGCCGCGTCATAATGCTCCGTAAATCCCAATTCATGAGCCGTCATTCCATCATAAGCGACATCGCAAACAAACCCGGCAGCTTCAAGTATATTGACCAACAAATCAGAAAGTTTTTTATCATCTTCAACAACCAGGATTTTCATGCTTAGTTTGCCCCCTCTCCGATACCCTGGCCACCAACGCCAACAGGATCGCCCGTTGCTGTATCAATGAGTATCTCCATTAATTTTCCATCACTTGAAACAATATTGATTCGATACAATGGAGGCGCATTCGTTTCATCGCCGTGCTCTAAAATTACTTCATAGACACGCCCATTATATGTCTGTTCAACGGATCTCATGATTTCTACAAGTGAAACAGCTTTTCCTGCTTGAACGGCTTCCAATGCCCAATCCTGATCATCATCCCCATATGTTGGTGCTGTTAAGAGGCATAAAGCAATAACAGCGATCAGATGGATTGATAAAATCCGAACGCAATAAAATTTCGCTATTGTTCCCACAGTTGTGAAGGTGTGTTCCACGGATTAGCCGGATGCTACATCATTGCAAAGGACGGGTGCCACTTTGCACTGTTGATTGGTTGCCGTGCATTCAGACAAAGCCTTGGCGGCTGTATCCTCTTTTGTTGTGCCTAGACCTGTGCTTAGTGCCCCGGCATTTCCGAGGGAAAATGTTCCACACTGTCCAGGCCCAAACCTTAAAATGATTGAACAATCATCAGCTCCGCAATGTTTGATGGCTAAACTTTCGGCTCTCAGCGGATCAAAAACATTCCACCGAATATGCCAACGTTGTGTCGTCGTTGAAAAGGCAATAGCGCCATACTGTTCGGATGGAACTTCTGTTGCTGCATCGTGCAGTGTCTCTGATTTCGTGTCGAGTATCAGATTCGTGTTTAAGCACCCTTCAAGATTTAGAATCAAGATGGGGGCTGCTAATACTGTGATTATGGTTTTTTTTGATATTTTAGTCATGTGTATTTTCATTGATCTCTAGAGACCGATGCCCCCAACGCCGTTACCATCTTGTCTGCCACCCTCATTACCTCGTTGGTTGGTAAGAGTGCCGTCTCCATCTTCTACTTCTGTTGAATTTTTTTCGGTTGTATCATCAGAGTTATCATCCTCACCACTGCCGTCAGAATCATCGCCACCGCCACCGGACCCGCCACTATCACCGCCGCCGCCAGAATCACCCCCACCGCCACCGGAACCGCCACTATCACCGCCGCCAGATTTGGCGATAGCAGTATTGAGAGATACTAAAGCAGGTGTGACATAGGCAATAGCACTGCCGAGACCTAGCTTTAATAAGGCCGAACGGCGTGTCATTACTTTAGTGTGAGCTTCTGCATCAGCCTCTTCAGGAAGAGATTGAACGGTGTGTTTTGAATGTGTTTTCATCGCCATATGATGCCTGCATGGTTTGGGAAGATGATAATATATCAGATGACTTTATACTATCTTCTATGAATGCTTTATGAATAGAACATTCAGGTTAGTAGATGCCCTGCCCCGTAATTAGTAACACGGGGGGCTCAAAATACATGGTCGTTGATACAAGCAGCTCTGCCTAGGGGGGATTGCTCTGTGTGCGCTTTTCTCTACTTTTAGGAAAGGCCCTGTAAAGGGCTTTCACACCGTGAAATTCCATGCCAGTCCCTTGCGTATGAGTGGCGCTGGGTCAAGGTTGGCGCAGCCACCGGGCTTTGCCCGGCTTGGCCTTGATGCAGTGACGCACGTGCGCCAAAGACATCGACATAAACATGGCATGTCTTTTAATCGTTGACATAAAACACTATATGTCTTATGGGTTAATTCATGTTTAATCCATTGAAGGGACTCAATGTCTTATGAAATTTCAGTCAGGCGAAGTTGTTTATACCTTAAAGGACATAGCTTCTATTGTTTCGTTCAGTGAGACTGAAGAAGGAGTTTCCAGAACAATGCGCCAAATTAGGCATTGGACTCAGAATGACCTTATTCAGACGGTCTCTGAAAAAAGCACCGGCAAAGGCATTCCTCGTTTCTATGTAGAGGAACCGACAATACAAATTTCTGGGATTTTGATAGAGCTAAGTAAATGTATCTCGTCTTTAAGTGTCCTCAAACCAGTTGCTCAAGAACTATATAAAGTCTGGGAAGGGGAGCCATATTTAGCATCTTCTATGACAGACCAAAATGCTTTCTTGCAAGTTTCTTGGGACACAAACCCGGAAACTGGAGAAATTACAGGCTCAAAAACAAAATTCTGGGATGAGATGGATGCGGTAGAAGATCAGAAACCTGACCCAGAGTCAGCTTGTTCAATTTTAATTAATATGACCCAGGTTATGGAGCGGGTTTTCAAGAATAAATATGCGGGCCAGGATGAGGAACCTCATGTCCAATAGCTCGCAAACTCAAAAAATCATGCCGAAACTACTGCTTCGGGGAATCGACAGTTTATATGTATCATATTACCTCGATACAGTTTGTTGTGATATTGATTGGGATCAACTTGCATACCTTAAAGAAAAAGCTGGGAATGAGCGAAAGCAAAGATTTGGCGATATCACAATAGGATCAGAACGCTTCGCCCTTAAACCCTATGGCGCTTCTCCCTATACTTTTGTTCTTTCAAATCGGTTTTTCGATGTTCGTCTTGGCGAGAACATGCATCCATCCTGCCACGTTCAATATAAGAGCGAAGGCTTGTGGAAAGAGGGCATGGAAAATCTTACTGGTCGGTTTGAGACTTGGTGCCAATCCATGAATTTCCATCCATTAAAGCCAGAAGTCGTTTCCCGTGCAGATTGGGCTTTTGATTACCAGTTGCCAGAAGTTGATTTTGAACCAAGTGATTTTATCTCTCGTGCGACGAAGAAAGCGACATGGGAAGAGCATAATACAGTTCAAACCATACAGTTTGGCAGAGGTGATATTGTTATTCGTGTCTATGATAAGATTGCCGAGATTGAACAGCAAAGCGATAAAGCGTGGTTCTTTGAGTTATGGGGTACTCAAAATAATGTATGGCGTATCGAATTCCAAGTGCGGACAGAACGCCTTAAGAGAGCAGGGATACGCACCCTGCAAAACCTTAAAGACCTTCAAGGCGATTTGCTCTACGAGCTTGCCACGGGCCATACATCGTTGCGTACGCCCGGTAGTGACAGCAATAAATCTCGTTGGCCCTATCATGCTCTATGGTGTGACCTAAGGGATCAGATACTAACAATGCCAAGGACGGGTTTGATTTGTGAAATAGACGAATCAAAACCCATTGATTGGATGCGCTATCAGAACGTGAAATCCATCTATGGACATTTAAAACGTTTGGGTGTTCTGAGATTTGCTCAAAATGGTAATGAGCCAATTCCCGCTTTGGAACGGGTTCTTGAAGAATTAAGTCATGATTTGAAACGTCATCACCATCCGGTTCAATGGCAATCGGATGTTGAGGGCAAGATAAAGGCATTTGAACTCGGACAATGATTGATCCACGCGACATCGTTGGTTTGGTTAATCTCCACGTCAGTAAGGTACTGACGGTGGCAGAGGCCGCTTTGCCCGAGTCGCAGTTCAAAGCCTTTAGAAAGTTGGTACTTGATGAGTTTGGCAGGAATGGATTGGAAACGGAAGTATACGATCTCATCAATAAGCATCGTGGATCACGGGTTGGATAGGTATGGGCCGGAAAATTAGGCATGGAAGGAGGTTTATCATGAGTGCCCGGTCAGACATCTAAAAAGATTGAAACACCAGCAATTTGCGTTAAAGACGATTGGTCAGAAGAATTGCCAGTCCTTGAAGCGGAAATGGATTTGTTAGAAACGCATATGCTCGACATCATCACGGCGATGGTTCAGCATAGTTAAAATTGGTAAGGAGGCGTTGGAATGGGTAAAAGGGCAGCATTGTATCTCAGGGTATCAACAACCCGTCAGGCTGAAAAAGACCTGTCTATTCCAGACCAACGCCTCCAAGCCGAGAACTACTGCAAGGCTAAAGGTTGGGATGTCGCAGGGGTATTCGTTGAACCCGGAGCATCGGCAACCGATGACAAGCGCGTTGCTTTCCAAAAAATGATTGATGAAGCTACTAGAATAGATGCTCCCTTTGATGTTGTCATAGTGCACAGCTTTTCCCGTTTCTTTCGTGATGCATATCAATTTGAATTCTATCGCAGGAAACTGTCAAAACATGGCGTAGAGATTTACTCGATTACTCAGGAAATCGGACATGATCCTATGGGCGATATGGTTCGCCAAATATTAAATCTGTTTGATGAGTATCAAAGTAAAGAAACAGCCAAGCACGTTTTGCGGAGCATGAAGGAAAATGCCAGGCAAGGTTTTTGGAATGGCTCAGTGCCGCCCTATGGCTATAAAACCATCCCGGTAGAACAAAGAGGTGATGTCGTAAAAAAGAAACTTGAGATTGATGTGCTGGAAGAAAAAGTTGTTAAGCAAATTTTTGATATGTGCCAAACGGGGCAAGGGATACGGGCAATTGCTGATGCTTTGAATTCTATAGGGCTTCGCTATCGAAAAGACCGCTTTTTTAACGGAAGTCTTATCCATCAGACATTGACGCGCACTGCCTATAAGGGAACCCATCATTTCAATAAAAAGTGCAGTAAAACACGTAAGATAAAAAATCAGAGTGAATGGGTGGCGTTTGAAACGCCTGTTATCATAAACTCTGAAACATTTAATACGGTTCAAAATTTAATGGCTCAGCGCCGCCCAGCCAATACACCGCCTCGCGTAGTCAATGGGCCAACGTTGCTCACTGGCATAGCAAAATGCGGGGCTTGCGGCGGGGGTATGACCCTTCGAACTGGCAAGGGTGGACGCTATCGCTATTACACATGTAATTCGCGTGTGACAGAGGGCAAGACGGCGTGTGAAGGGCGTAATATTCCTATGGCGAAGTTAGATGATCTGGTCCTGGATCACCTCGGAGAACAGCTATTCAATCATGACAGGTTAAAAGTTATCCTTGAGGAACTCATTCGCCGAAATGCAAAGAAATCAGATGACTTTCAAGATGAAGAAAAACAACTCCGTAGGGAATTGCGTACTACGGAAGAGAAGATTGATCGTCTTTATGATGCTTTGACGGAAGGGATCGTTGGGAACACGGATGGCTTTAAGCGGAACCTATCCAAGCTTGAACAACGCAAGGATGAGCTCATAAGACAAGTCAGTATGCGTAAACTGTATTAGTTCCGACCTGATCTGAC
>JABJOR010000244.1 GCA_018664265.1 Rhodospirillales bacterium | reverse complement strand
CCTGAGGATTCCGGGCAGATTATGTTGTTTTGGTTATTTGCGCTTGTGTGGTCTGCCGATACGGGAGCCTATTTGGCAGGATCAACCATTGGAGGGCCTAAATTTGCCCCGAAAGTCAGCCCGAAAAAAACCTGGGCCGGGTTTATTGGGGCATTGATTTCAGCTGGTATCGTCGGTGCTGTGAGTGGGTATATACTCAATGATGGATCTATTGCCATCTCCCTTGTTATTTGTAGTGTCGTTATCGGAGGGTTATCCCAATTGGGAGACTTGCTAGAATCCTATGCCAAACGCCATTTTGGTGTTAAAGATAGCGGGGCAATCATACCTGGGCATGGTGGAATTCTTGATCGTATTGATGGCCTTATGGCAGCCGCAATAGGTGCCGCGATAGCTGTCTATTTTAATCTGGGACTAAATTTATCATGGGGTTGAGCTACCAATCAGAAAGTTCCACGGAACAAAAAACAGTGAGTGTACTGGGCTCTACTGGGTCTGTGGGCTGTAACACCATAGATTTGATTGAACGAACTCCAGAAAAGTTTCGAGTTATTACTCTCACGGCCAACACCAACGTAAAACTGCTTGCAGATCAAGCTCGAAAGTTAAAACCGGAATTAGCCGTTGTCGCCGATGATGCATCTTACGGATTGTTGAAAGACGCCCTGGCAGGCACCGATATTGAGATCGCCGCAGGCGAACAAGCCGTTGTTGATGCTGCAAATCTGTCTTCAGAAATCATCATAGCAGGGATCGTTGGTGCAGCAGGTTTGAAACCAACCCTGAGTGCCGTGCGGCGCGGCGCAACCATTGGTCTTGCCAATAAGGAATGTCTGGTTGCAGCCGGTGATTTATTCATGGCGGAAGTTAAAGCCAACAATGCAACTCTGATTCCCACAGATTCAGAGCACAATGCCATATATCAGGTTTTTGATTTTGATCATCCTGAACGCGTGGAAAAAATTATCCTGACGGCCTCAGGCGGCCCATTTAGGACCAGTTCCCATGAAGATATGGCACATGCAACACCACAGCAGGCCGTTGCACATCCTGTTTGGCAAATGGGGGCAAAAATTTCTATTGATTCAGCAACCATGATGAATAAAGGCCTTGAATTAATAGAAGCTTATCACTTATTCCCTGTAGCACTTGACCAGATTGAAACATTGGTACATCCGCAATCCGTCATTCATTCAATGGTTGGATATGTAGACGGATCGGTTTTGGCGCAACTGGGGACACCGGATATGAGCACACCAATATCTTACGCCCTGGCATGGCCAGATCGCATTGCCACACCTTCTCCAAGGCTTGATTTATCGGATATTGGCTCATTGACGTTCGAACAACCGGATTTTAAGCGGTTTCCGGCTCTAAATCTTGCCAGGGAAAGCCTTCGTGCTGGAGGTTGTAGACCGTGTGTGTTAAATGCAGCCAACGAAATTGCCGTACAACATTTTCTTGCCGGAGACATTGGATTTTTGGACATTGCGAGGGTAGTGGAAGAGGTTCTTTCTGAATGTGCTGTACGATCAATTGATACATTAGATGATGTTCACGAAACAGACCAAGATGCACGAAATAAGGCTAGTGCCTTAATTATATCTAAATTCATGCATATATAATCTGTAGATTCTTTGATTGTTGATTTGAATTAATAGTTAGTGATTGTAGTTAATGGAAATTTTTAATGCCGTCTGGGACAACACTGTTCCTTTTTTAGTCGTTTTAACCATCTTGGTTTATGTTCACGAACTCGGACATTATTGGGTTGCCGTTCGTGCTGGTGTTCGGATTGAAGTCTTTTCTATTGGTTTTGGACCAGAGCTCTTCGGATGGTACAACAAAGCTGGAACCCGTTGGAAAATCAGCGCGATTCCACTCGGTGGCTACGTTAAAATGTTCGGCCAAAGCGATACTGAGGCCGATGGCAAAGAAGAAGAAAACACGCCTCTCACTGATGAGGAAAAATCTGTTTCCTTCGCTCACAAAACCCTTGGGCAACGTACAGCTATTGTCGCTGCTGGTCCTATAGCGAATTTCATTTTTGCAGCAGTAGTGTTCTTCCTTTTAGCCTGGATTGTTGGTTCCCCGGTCCCTCATGCTGGAATAGGCACCGTCATGCCAGATAGTGCAGCAGAAGAAGCTGGCATTTTGCAAGGCGACCGTATCATTGAGATTAACGGAAAAGAAATTCGCCTTTTCAGCGACTTGCAAGAGGTTATACGCAATAGTCCAGCGGTTAATTTAGGCGTTATCGTACTTCGTGAGAACGCAGAGATCGCACTTACTGTAACGCCACGTTTAATCACAAGCGCATCCGGTGAAACCTATGGGCAACTGGGTGTTACACCGGATCCAGAACAAGTAGATTATGAAAGCGTCGGTTTTTTTAAAGCGGCATGGTTTGGTGTTGAACGAACCACCAGTATGGTTAGCGGTATTCTTTCATACCTTGGAGAGATGTTCTCTGGGGATCGTGGAACAGAAGACCTGGGAGGCCCGCTACGAATTGCCCAAATATCCGGTGATATGGCAGAAGGCGGCATTATTAACTTAATCGTTTTCATGGCTGCTTTATCTGTCAATCTGGGATTAATCAATTTGTTCCCAATCCCTATGCTCGATGGTGGCCATTTGGTATTCTATGCAGCAGAGCTTATCAGAGGAAAACCACTTAATGAAAAAGCCCAGGAATATGGTTTTGGCTTCGGTTTGATTCTATTAATCATGATATTCGTTTTTGTAACCTGGAACGATCTTGAGCATTTTCAGGTCATTCAATTTTTTAGAGACCTAATCTCTTGATTCTTAAGTAATAATTTGAGACTATCCACGCATGCGTTACTTAAACACGATAATTCTGAGCTTTATGATGTCTTTGGCAGCAGCAACAGCTGTGCCTGCGTCAAACACATCACAACAGCTTGCCCAGTCAACAAACACGATTAGTGCTATTATTGTTGAAGGGGCAAATCGTATTGACCCGGAAACGATCCAAACTTATTTGATGATCCAACCAGGAGACTCATTTGATGCCTCTCGCGTTGACAGATCCTTAAAAGCAATGTTTGCAACAGGCCTCTTTGCCGATATCAGCTTTTCCCAGGAAGGCCAGAATCTAATTATCAAAGTCGTTGAAAATCCCATCATCAACCAGATTGCTTTTGAAGGAAACGATGCAGTTGAAGACGACAGAATTGAACCGGAAGTTTCTCTTAGGCCACGCGTAATCTATACACGCACAAAAGTGCAAAACGATGTCCAAAGAATTCTGACACTCTATAGACGTTTGGGGCGGTTTGCCGTCACCGTGGAGCCAAAAGTTATTCAATTGCCTCAAAACAGGGTTGACCTGGTTTTTGAGATTAATGAAGGTGAGCCAACAGATATTAGCAATATCCGGTTTGTCGGAAACACAGAGTTTGATGATGATGATCTGCGCTCTATTGTCCAAACCAAGGAATCACGTTGGTACAGGTTCTTATCTTCAGATGATGTTTATGATCCAGACCGCCTGACTCTTGACAAAGAACTATTACGCCAATTCTACCTTAAAGAAGGGTATGCTGACTTCAGAGTAATGTCAGCTGTTGCTGAATTGACACCGGATCGTAAAAAATTCTTTATCACCCTTACCGTAGATGAAGGTGAGCGATATACATTTGGCGAACTCCTTGTTAATGCCAGATTGCGAGATTTGGATGGCGATGTTCTGCTGGCAAAGATAGAGCCAAAAGCTGGCGACTGGTATAGCTCTGAAGCTTTGGAAGATACTCTGGACATGCTCAGTGATGAAGTCGGATCTTTGGGATATGCCTTTGTAGATGTAAGGCCAAAAATCAACAGAAACAGGGCAGACCGTAAAATTGACATCGTCTTTGAAATCAACGAAGGCCCACGTGTTTTTGTCGAACGCATAGATATTACTGGAAATGTACGAACAGTTGATAAGGTTATCAGGCGCGAAATGGGGCTCGCTGAAGGGGATGCTTTTAGTTCTTCAAACTTGCGTGATTCACGGACACATATTCAGGAACTCGACTTTTTTGAAGCAGTGAACGTAGAACGTCTGCCAGGGAGCGCTCCGGATAAAACAACAATTAAAGTTGATGTTGAAGAAAAATCTACGGGGTCTCTTAGTCTAGGTGTTGGGTATTCTACTGATACCGGGGCACTAGGCGATGTTGGTATCCGTGAGCGTAATTTCATGGGCAGAGGGCAGGACCTGTCCCTCAACATGCGAATTGCAATGCAAGGTTCTGAGGTTGACTTGTCATTTACAGAACCTTATTTCCTTGATCGAAAGCTCTCAGCAGGGTTTGATCTTTTTCGCAAAACTGAAGACAAAAAAGATCAAAGTTCCTATGAATCTAAAGAAGTTGGTGGATCGTTGCGCTTGGGATACACACTTGCAGACCACCTTTATCAAAATTGGAAATATTTATTTTCAGTCCGTGACGTTACAAATGTAAATAGTGATGCTTCAATTTTTGTTTTGGCTCAGGCTGGCGAAGAAACAACATCCGAGGTTACGCACTCAATTCGATATGATCGCCGTGATTCAAGATTAAACCCCAGAGAAGGATATTATGTATCTTTAAGTAATAGTTTGGCTGGTCTTGGGGGGACATCAAACTATCTGCAAAACACGGTTCGAGGTGGTTATTATCATCCATTCACTGATACTGTTGTTTTAAGTGTAGGTGGTAAGGTGGGCTCTATAATTGGCCTTGGCGAAGATGTAGGTCTACTTGATCGATTTTATATTGGCGGTAGCGACCTTCGAGGGTTTGCCACGTCAGGGGTTGGCCCTAGAGACACATCTACAGGAGATGCTCTTGGTGGTGAATGGATGTACGTAGGATCGATTGAATTAAAGGTACCGGTAGGATTACCTGAAGAACTGGGTGTCGGTGGACGGATATTTACAGACTTTGGCAGCACAGGTAAACTTTCGGACAGTTCCTCTGTCGTTGAAGATACAAAAAGCCTAAGAGCATCTGTCGGTGCAGGTATCACATGGTTATCTCCTTTAGGGCCAATGGGAGTTGATTTTGGTGTGCCAGTTAAAAAAGAAACTTTTGATATAACGGAAACTGTCCGTGTTAATTTCGGCACACGGTTTTAGGAGAGTTTGTTGCGTACTTTAAATAGGTTATTTTACATTCTTATATTTTGTGTATTAGCAGCAACATCGACTAATGTTGTAGCACAGGAACAAGCTGCATCCGAAAATACTGCATTCAAAATTGCAATTCTTGACATGAAAGTCCTGCTTCAAAGGTCCAGTGCCGTAGAAAGTATTCAAAAACAAATTAACGAATACCGCTCCGGATTTCAGACCAAGATTCAAAGTGAAGAAGATGAGTTAAGAAAGGCTCGCCAGGAGTTATCCAAGCAGCGTAACATTCTCACGCCGGAATCATACGCAGAAGAATCACAAAAATTTGAAAGCCGCGTTGCTGAAGTACAAAGAATGGTACAAAAACTTCGTCAGGAACTTAATCAATCAAGAAACATTGCTATGAGTAAATTTGATGGCACCTTGAACAAGGTTATTCAAACTATAGCTACGGAAAAAGGTATCGTTCTTGTTATGCGTAAGGATCAAATTTATATCGCATCCAATTCCCTGGATATTACCGATGAAGTTGTAAAACGTCTGAATGAAACACTGTCTACCATTACGGTTCCACAACCAGGTAACTGATTAAAATGGCTGATGCGCGTTTTTTTACAACAGCAGGGCCGTTTGACCTTGAACAACTTGCATTAATTGCTGATGCCGAAATCAGAACAATCTCTAAACAAAGTACAGAGTTTGTTGATGTTGCAACGCTTTTTGAAGCAACTGATAAACATATAAGCTTCCTCGACAATAAAAGTTATGCGAATGCTTTTGCTACTTCTAAAGCTGGCGCTTGCCTTGTTCACCCGGACATGGTGCATCATGCTCCGGAGGGCATGGCTTTGCTTGTAACGAAACAGCCCTATCATGGTTACGCAAAAGTAGCTGAAGCTTTTCATCCGTATAGAACTTTTAATGCTGGTGTTCACCCAACTGCAGTTATTGCAACTTCTGCAACTCTTGGAACAAACGTTACGATTGAGGCTGGGACAGTCATTTCTGATAATGTCGTTGTTGGTGAAGGCACACGAATAGGGGCTAACTCATATATTGATCAAGGTGTTTCCATTGGCTCAAACTGTAATATTGGTCCCAATACATCCTTACAATATTGTGAAATCGGGGATCGTAACATCCTGCATTCAGGAGTTTGTATTGGGCAGGATGGATTTGGATTTGCGTTGGGCCCACATGGGCATCTCAAGGTTCCTCAATTAGGAAAAGTTGTGCTTGAATCTGATATTGAAATCGGTGCAAACACAACAATAGATCGTGGAACAGCTCCAGATACAATAATAGGCGCAGGTACTAAAATTGATAACATGGTACAAATCGGTCACAATGTGCAGATTGGCAAAGGGTGTATAATCGTTGCCCATGTTGGAATTTCAGGATCCACTAAAATTGGGAACTTTGTTATGATTGGCGGGCAGGCTGGTATTGCCGGCCATCTGGAGATTGGTGATGGTGTGCAAATAGCCGCCCAAAGCGGTGTAATGCGCAATATTGCTGCTGGAAGTAAAGTTGGTGGAACACCGTCGCAACCCATGAAAGAATGGTTCCGATCAATTGCCACACTTGAGCGATTGGCCAAGAAAAAGAAAGGATGATGGATTAATGGATGATACCTCTGTTACCGAAAGCTTCATTGCGGAACTGAATGTTACCCAGATTATGGAGATGATCCCGCACAGGCATCCATTTCTGTTAATTGACAAAATGCGTGACATCATCCCTGAAGAAAGCGCCGTCGGTATTAAAAACGTTACAATCAATGAACATTTTTTTGAGGGTCATTTTCCCGGCAACCCGATTATGCCCGGCGTACTCATTATAGAAGCCATGGCACAGACTGCTGGTGTAACTGTTATGGTAGGGCAGGACGATATACAATCAGATCGAATGGTTTATTTCATGACTGTTGATTCTGCACGATTTCGTAAACCGGTTGTTCCTGGTGATGTCGTTGAGCTGCATGTTAAAAAAGTTCGATCACGCGGCACCGTATGGAAATTTAAAGGCGAAGCCATAGTTGATGGAGTACTTAAGGCTGAAGCTGTATTTTCGGCAATGGTAGCGTAATCATGAACAACATTCACCCCACTGCTGTAATTTCTGAAAAAGCCACTCTTGGGGATAATATTCAGATTGGACCGTTTTGCCTTGTTGGATCAGATGTAACACTGGGTGACAGTGTTGAGTTGGTATCACATGTCGTTGTTGAAGGCGTTACATCTATCGGCGCCAATACACGCATTTTTCCCTTTGCATCCATAGGCCATCAACCTCAAGATTTGAAATTCGAAGGAGAAATATCAAGGCTCGAGATTGGCTGTAATAATCTCATTCGTGAGAATGTAACCATAAACCCTGGAACCAAGGGCGGAGGCTTGCTTACCAAAATAGGCAATAATTGTTTATTTATGGTTGGCGCTCATGTTGCCCATGACTGCATGATTAGCGATAATGTAATTCTCGTTAACAATGCGACTCTTGCCGGACATGTCAGTGTGGCTGAATGGGCTATCATAGGCGGTTTGTCAGCAGTTCATCAATTCGTCAGAATTGGCCGCCATGCTATGGTTGGTGGCATGAGTGGTGTTGAAAATGATGTCATTCCCTATGGCTCAGTAATGGGAAACAGGGCACACCTTTCAAGCTTGAATCTTGTTGGATTAAAACGGCGAGATTTCTCTCGCGAAGTCATACACGATTTACGTAAGGCCTACAGGCTATTCTTTGCTCCGGAAGGAACGCTGAATGAACGCCTGGACGATGTTGCTGAGCTGTTTTCAACAAATGAACCTGTTATGGAAATTGTAAATTTCATCCGCACGAATTCCAGCCGTGCTATTTGTCAGCCGAAACTGGACGATGCTGCCTAAGTTGGGAATCCTTGCCGGTGGAGGGCAGTTGCCTGCACTGGTCATTGATGCCTGCCAGAAAATGGGACGGCCGTATTATGTCATTGCCTTTAAAGAACAGGCAGACCCGGAAACTGTTTCTAGCAGCCCACATTCGTGGGTCCGTTTAGGCGCAGCAAGTAAAGCTCTTGGCATCTTAAAACAAGAAGAAGTTAAAGACCTGGTTCTTGCAGGTAATATTCATCGCCCAAGCATGACACAGGTTTATCCAGATCTTTGGACAGCAAAATTTCTAACGCGCACAGGAGTTTTGGCTCTCGGTGATGATGGTCTTTTATCAACAATTATAAAAACACTTGAGAACGAGTTAGGATTTCACGTTGTTTCCCCTGATAGTCTGGTCCCGGGCTTGCGAGCAGAATCAGGAATGGCCTCTTCTAAAAAACCATCCCAACAAGACCAAATTGATATCCGGGTTGCCGTCATGGCTGCACTGGATTTGGGCGCGAAGGACAAAGGGCAGGCTGCAATAGCCTGCAATGGGCAAATTGTAGGCCTGGAAGATTCCAAGGGAACGGATGCATTATTAAAGCGTATTGCAACTGAGCGGTCAGGAATACCAGACGGAGGGGTTTTGGCAAAAGTTGCTAAACCACAGCAAGAACTTCGCATCGATTTACCAACAATCGGCATTAATACCCTGAATGAAGCCGCTAAAGCCGGGTTGAACGGTATTGTTATAGAAGCCGAACGCTCTCTCGTAATCGACCGGGACGCCGTTTTCAAAAAAGCAGATGAGCTAAATTTGTTTATCCAAAGCATTCATGTGAGTGAGGTTACGGATGGACAGTGAAAAACACAGCACACAGAATAAAGCTTCTATTACGATTTTTCTGATTTGTGGTGAACACTCCGGAGATCAACTGGGGGCTTCGTTGATGCGAGGCGCTAAACACCTTAATCCAGATATTCGGTTTATCGGAATTGGCGGCCCAGCCATGCAGAACCAAGGCCTGGCAAGTATTTTCCCTATGGAGGATCTGGCTGTTATGGGATTAGCAGAAGTCTTGCCTCGATTACCGCTACTGATGCAACGCATAAAACAAACGATTAATGAAGTTATCAAGACACAGCCCGATTGTGTCGTCTCCATTGATGCGCCTGATTTTTCATTTCGTGTTTTGAAAAAATTAAAAGGGCAGGGGATTCCTCTGGTTCATTATGTCGCCCCCAGTGTCTGGGCATGGCGCCCAGGTCGTGCAAAAAAAATAGCTGCATTTCTGGACCATTTGCTGGCATTGCTCCCGTTCGAGCCTCCTTATTTTGAAAAAGAAGGGCTTAAATGCAGTTT
>JABJOR010000243.1 GCA_018664265.1 Rhodospirillales bacterium | reverse complement strand
CGTATCTTTGTGGTTGGTGCGGGGCATATCGCTCAGGCTTTGTGCCCTATGGCAAACATTGCCGGATTTGATGTCACCATCATTGACCCGCGCCCGGCCTTTATTACCGAACAACGGTTCCCGGGTATCAATCCGGATAATCTTGCTGGTGTCTGGCCTGACGAATTTTTTGGTGACCACAAACCGGATTGCTCAACCGCGATTGTCACATTGGTGCATGATCCCAAAATTGATGATCCGGCTTTAGAAATTGCTATTCGCTCCGAAGCATTTTATGTCGGAGCACTTGGCTCCAAACGGACCAACGAGAAACGCGAACAACGCTTTATCACCAATGGCTATACCAAGGACGAGCTATTACGCATTCATGCCCCCATCGGGCTTGATCTGGGTGGGCGTAAGCCACCGGAAATAGCGGTCTCCATTCTGGCAGAAATTGTCCAGGTTTGGTCCGGGAAATCACCATGATTTTTGCTGCTCTCCCGCCTGGTGATACAATGGGTGCAGTCCTTG
Organism: Rhodospirillales bacterium; assembly: GCA_018664265.1. Classification (GTDB taxonomy): domain Bacteria; phylum Pseudomonadota; class Alphaproteobacteria; order Rhodospirillales; family Casp-alpha2; genus JABJOR01. Next base: position 6,953 of record JABJOR010000243.1, on the reverse strand, counting down.
CCCATACCATGCGATTGAGCGCGCGCAAAGTTATTAAAAAAGGCACTGTCCTAGAACAACATCACATTGATTTAATGCTTGAAGCCGGGCGAGCTTCCGTCACCGTTGCCAAGCTGGAGTCCGGTGATGTGACGGAAGATGATGCCGCAAGCCTGATTGCCCAAGCACTGATCGGTGAACACGTAGAGACAACACGCGCATCAACGGGACGCTGTAACCTTGTCGCATCAAGCTCAGGTGTTTTGGTTTATGATCCCCACCTGATCACATCACTGAATTTAATTGATGAGGCCATTACCATTGCTACCTTATCCCCCTATGACGTGGTGCAAAAAGGTCAAATGGTTGCGACCATAAAAATCAACCCGTTCGCCGTTCCGCAATCTGCTCTTGATCAAATAAAAAACAAAATCACATCCGCCAATATCTTGCGCATCGCACAAATCGATCCCGCCACGCAGGTCGGGCTGGTCCTGACCAATACCCAAGGCGGGCGCGAAAATCTGCTGGATAAAGCCTCACAAAGTTTGTCCACACGTCTGGAGAATCTCGGCTGTTCCTTATTTAAAGAACACCGCTGCGACCACGATGAAGTCGCCATCAAAAACGCTATTTTAGAGCTTCAAAAAACTGATTGCGATCCAATTGTTATTTGTGGAGCAACGGCCACAGTCGACAGGCGTGATGTTGTCCCCGCAGGCATCGTCGCGGCGGGCGGCGTTATTACCCAATATGGCATTCCCGTTGATCCGGGAAATTTATTGCTACTTGGCAATTTGAAGGAAACCCGCGTTGTCGTCATGCCGGGCTGTGCACGATCACTCAAACTTAACGGCTTTGACTGGATATTATCACGGACTCTGGCTGGCCTGAATATAAGCCGCGAAGACGTTGCGGCCCTGAGTGTCGGTGGACTGCTGGAAGAAATGCCGGGGCGTCCCCTGTCACGTGAGCGAGCCGTTAGCACAAGTGATACCTCTCAGCTCGCACAAGGCACCGTTAAAAATATTGCCGCCATCGTGCTCGCTGCCGGACGTTCAACCCGTATGGGAGATGACAATAAATTGCTCAGTACCGTGCAAGGCAAATCTCTTTTACGTCATGCAATTGATGCAGCAAGTAACTCAAATGCTTCATCCATTACAGTCGTCACCGGGTTTGAAAATGAACTGGTGGGAAAATCCATAAAAGGACTGGATGTCGCCATCATCCATAATCCAGATTTCAAAGATGGCATGAGCACCTCTGTACAACGTGGCATTGCATCACTACCGGATGATATTGATGGCGTTGTTGTGTGCCTGGGCGATATGCCCGGTGTACAGGCCAGCCATATTGACGCCCTGATTGAGGCCTTTGATCCGGAATTGGACCGCGCTATTTGTGTCGCCTGTTATGCAGGCAAACGGGGTAATCCGGTCTTATGGTCACAACATTATTTTAGCGAAATCATGCAGCTATCCGGCGACGCCGGGGCCAGGCAAATTCTAAGACGTCATGCAGACGAGATCGTTGAAGTACGCATGTCTGACGATGCTGTCCTGTTGGATATAGATACGCCACAAGCTTTGGCCGATCATCAAAATAATTCAGGGGTTACATAAAACCACAAGGAAAGAATATGTCTGATAAAGTTCATGAGAACCAATATAGCGATGCCTTTATTGCCAGCACGGAAATGGTTTGTGGTGAAGGGTATATGTCCCCCGGTGGTGATCAGTCAGTTGCCAGAATTCTTGATGGTTTGGACATTGGTGGCAAGAAGGTTCTGGAAATCGGTTGCGGTCTGGGTGGCGGCCTCATCGCACTGGCACGCAATCATCATGCAGACTCTGTCCATGGAATTGATCTGGAGCAATACGTACTGGATAAAGCTCAATCCCGAATAGATGCAGCAAACCTCGGTGGTACAGTCTCGCTGGAATGCGTGAAGCCCGGTCCCTTTCCCATTGCTAACAACACTTACGATATCGTGGTGTGCAAGGAAATGCTTTGCCACATCGAAGACAAGCCGTCTTTCTATCGAGAAATTTTGCGCGTTATAAAACCCGGCGGGTATCTGATTGGTAGCGACTGGCTATCCTCGCATTTAAGTCATCAATCAGAAGAATATAAAAACTGGCTGCTTCATCTCAAGCAAGCCGGAATGACCTTCCATTTTGCCTCCCATGAAGAAACTGTTGAAGACCTGCAAAACGTAAATTTTGAAAATGTAAGTGTCACCGATAATTCCCGTTGGATCAGTGACATCAACGAACAGCATATTGAACGTGTTCATGGCTCGGCAAAGCAGGATTTAAAAAGCGCTTTGGGCGACGACGGTTATCAAGCACTGATTTCAAGAACACAAAATCGTATCACGGCCCTTGAAAACGGTACATTATTGCATTGTAATTTGAGAGCGCAAAAATCAGTTTAAAGATTATTATAAAAAAGGGGGTAATTTATGTCCGACAGTTCTGATGATTCATATAAAAATCAATACAGTGACGCCGTCATTAATTCCATAGAAATGGTTTACGGTGAAGGCTACCTGTCACCCGGAGGCGACCAGTCCGTTGCGCGCATTCTGGATGGCATGAAAATATCTGGTAAAAGCGTTTTGGAAATCGGTTGTGGTTTGGGCGGTGGGCTTATTACATTGGCCCGTGATCATGCTGCTGGGCAAGTTCTCGGTATTGATCTGGAAGACTCTGTTCTGGATCAGGCCCGAAAACGCATTGCCTCTGCAGAACTTGAAAACATCATTAGCGTTCAAAGAACAAATCCCGGCCCTTTCCCCTTTGAAGATAACAGCTACGATATTGTAGTCTGCAAGGAAATGCTCTGTCACATTGAAGACAAACTGCCGTTTTACGCAGAAATTCTACGAATTATAAAACCGGGCGGATACCTGATCGGCAGTGACTGGCTGATCGGTAAAAGCGGACCCGGCACACAAGCCTATGAAAACTGGCGTGACCACCTTAAGGATTCCGGATTAAGATTTTATTTTCCACCTTTCGAGGACACTTTACGGGATTTTAAAGATGTCGGGTTTAAAACAGTCAATCTGACTGACAACAGCGACTGGATAATGAACATCAGCTACGAAAATCTGCAAAGCGTAAAAGGCTCTGCAAAACAGGCACTGTGTAATGCGCTTGGTAAAGATGGTTATGATGGTATAATTTTACGCACGGAGTATAGAATTGAAGCTCTTAAAAATAAGGCATTGATGCATTGTAATATGCGCTTACAGAAGTAATATCTACGCAAATACGGGGGATATCATGGACGACAACAATTCAACAGAAATTACCGCTATCGACAATTTAGTTACGGGAAAGTTCGACGAAATACCAGATGTTTCAGAAGGTATTGTCGGTAAAATCAAGGCAGCAGCAGAAGCTCTCAAGCGTGAAGGCACCACCAGTCTGCGCCGTCTGGTTAATATGTCTATCGATATTAATGAATCGACCAATTCTGCAGCAGAAATGATTCGTGATATTCGGGAAGTTGATACCCGAAGCCAATCCGTTGCTTTTGCTGCTGATGAGCTTGTAGCCTCTGTCAGTGAAATTGCTCAAAATTCGGAGAGCGCAGCTCAGGAAGCAGAACAAGCCAGTGGCACTGCTGAAAAAGGCATTGCCTCTGCTGATAAGGCGGTTTCCACCATGGAAAATATTGCCAGCTCTGTCGAAAACGCCTCCTCAAAAGTTTCTCAACTGGCTGTTACGTCCTCAAAAATTGGTGATATTGTTGGCGAGATCGACGCCATTGCAAGACAAACCAATCTACTGGCACTGAATGCTACCATTGAAGCAGCGCGTGCCGGAGAAGCTGGTAAAGGATTTGCCGTGGTCGCATCCGAAGTCAAAATACTTTCCAATCAAACAACCAAGGCAACCGAAGATATTCGCGAACGCATTGAAAATCTGCGCGCGGAAATGTCAGATATCAGCTCTGCCATGGATCAAGGTGCCGAAGCCGTAACCAACGGACGCGAAATTGTCGCAGAGGCCGGTGACGGCCTGCGTGAAATGTCCACCCAGGTAATCAGTATTGCCGGACGCATGCAGGAAATTTCAGGAATTTTAAACCAGCAGTCCAGTGCCAGCAACGATGTTGCCGAAGGTATTGCGGCCATCGCCAGCATGTCAAATGCCAATGTTTCCCAGGTTGATACCGTGGTCGATTTTCTGGCCATGGCCAATACGGAAATGGTGCAAAGCCTTGATACCATAATGGAAAAACAAATCCCCGACATGACGATCTATCGCGCCAAATCAGATCACATCATCTGGAAGACCAAACTGGCGGAAATGATTGTCGGGCGTACCACGCTTAATCCGGACGAGTTGGCAGATCATCACACCTGTCGCCTTGGAAAATGGTATTACAACCTTAATGATGCTTCGATCACCAACCATCCAGCCTATAAAGCTATAGAAAAACCGCATAGCATCGTACACGAGTGCGGTATTAATGCAGCGAAACTGTATAATAATGGCGATATTGCAGGCGCCTTGGAAGAAATAAAGCGCGTTGGAGAGCATTCAAAAGAGGTCATTAAATACCTGGATGAGCTGATTAATCGCTAAAAGAGTCTTGGTACTGGTAATTTATCATTCATTATGTTATGATTTCCAAAGAAACGGAGATCATTACTATGAATGACGTTGCCCTTATTGCCAATCAGGCACAACTGGTCCAAAACAAGACCAGTATGAATGGCTTGAAACAACAGCAAAAAAGTGAAGAAGCTGTCGTGAATATGCTCGTGGAAGCCCAGTCCGATCTGGCCGCTGTCACATCAACGCGTGGTCAGGTGGTTAATACCGTCGCCTAAGTTTAATGTATTTCTTCAATCCAGCCTCGAGCCGCCTCAAGAGTGTTGAAAATTTCAACCTCCCAACCTTCTGCTGTCATGGTTTGTTTATACACTTCACACATCTCTATTATTGGCTGTTGGTCTGCAATACAGGCAACGCGCATTTCGTTGGTTGATTTTGCCGAAGCTATATCCATATGAGCAATTAATATAGCTTCTTCCTTTGAAATTAATATGGCTTGAGCTTCGAGGAAATCGACAATCTGATAGCGTAGCAACCCCCATTTCGGACTGCCCCAGACATCTTTATTGACAGCGAGTAAGTCATTATAAATAACATCGCCATAGAAGCGCCAATAGACTCCGTTGTCCTCATACTGTATTTCATACGACATAAATGTATATTCAAACCCCTGTTTCAGCCGCCGTTAAACAGTTCTTTCCGGTGGAAATTCTATGGTAACCGTCGTTCCTTTGCCAATATCACTTTCAATGGCAAAATCACCGCCATGTAGCTTTGTAAAACTTTCAACCAGTGATAACCCCAGACCGGTTCCTTCATCTGTTGCTATGGAAGCACTCGTGCGAGCCTGATAAAATGGTTTGGTAATATTTTTCAAATCTTCTTGAGATATACCCACACCCGTATCACACACGCGCAAAATGATTGAATTGGTTTTGTTTATAGCCAAATTAATTTCTATCGAGCCTCTCTCAGGTGTAAATTTTATGGAATTACCAATAAGGTTCAATAAAATCTGCTTCACCCGGCGTTTGTCAGCATGGCACTTAAAGACCGTTTCAGGTTCACAATAATTCAAATTTATATTTTTATGGTCTATGCGCCCTCGTACCATATCAAGACATTCTTTTATAACAGTCTTCAGGCTAAACACGTCTTCCATAAGCTCCATAGCGCCAGCTTCAATTTTTGATATGTCCAGAATATCTGTAATCAATGCCAACAAATGGGTACCGGATGAGAATATATCGCCTGCATACTCTTTATACATGGCGTTGCCATTAGGGCCGAATTGTTCCGTATGGATAATTTGAGAAAACCCGAGAATTGAGTTGAGCGGGGTGCGTAATTCATGGCTCATATTCGCCAAAAAAGTTGACTTTACATAACTTGCCTTAATGGCTTCATCCATAGCCTTTAAAATACGACTATCTTTTTCTTTTCGTTCTGAAATGTTGCGTGTGACAGCAATATACCCGGCTACTTCGCCCAAGTGATCATTAAAGGGTGTCCCGATAGCCTCACACGGAATAATAGAGCCGTCCTTACATTTAAAGCCAATCTCAAAAAGGCCCTCTGCTCTGCCCACGTCTTCATTAAAACGTTCCTGGCCAAGTTTTTCATAATCTTCGTGCGATGGATAAAAAATCTCTGTTTTCTGCCCAATAAGTTCTTCCGGCTCATACCCGTAAATTTTGGTTACCGCCGGATTACATAAAATTATATTTCGTTCCTTGTCAGCAATAACAATGGCATCAATGGATTCATTGAAAACGGCCTCAAACAATGATTTTTGGTGTTCAAGATCCAGTTCCGTCTGCTTTTTTTCTGTAATGTCCTGAAAAACACCAAAAATTGTTTCAATATCCCCTTTACTGTCGAGTTTAACAGCGCCGGTAGAGCGAACATAACGAACCTCGCCCGAGGGCCTTATAATCCTGTGTTCAAACTGAAAATCATCCTTTTTCTCTAAAGCAGCCTCAACATAGTCTGATACATATTGGCGGTCTTCAGGGTGATAAGCCTTTATTGCTTCTTCAACCGTTATTTCAGAACCCGGCTCCAGTCCATGTATTCGATAGACCTCATCAGACCAATACAATTCACCGGATTTTGCATCGACACTCCAGTGACCAATATTGCCAAGTTTTTCCGCCTCTTCCAGTCTTTTGGTTTTTTCATCCAGCTGTTCTCTAATCAGCCGGTCACCCGTAATATCGTTAAAAACACCAAAAAGCATGTCCACTTCACCATTTTGGTCAAGCTTTACAGCCCCCATGGATCGAACATGGCGAATGGCCTGCCCCGGCAGCCTCAATCTTAATTCAAATTGGTAATTTTTTTTATCTTCCAGGGCTTTGCGAATGTGGTCCTGTACAGTTCGGCGATCATCTGGAT
>JABJOR010000021.1 GCA_018664265.1 Rhodospirillales bacterium | reverse complement strand
CTGGTTGGCGCATTATCAATCGTGCGCTTTCGCACCCCCATCAAGGAACCCGAAGAGTTAACCTATCTGTTTATTACAATTGGCGCAGGCTTGGGACTGGGCGCAAGCCAGACCAAGGCCACGGTCGTTGCGACCCTCGCTATTTTGGGATTTGTCTCAATCTTCCGCTGGAAAGATCGCAAAAAACAAAACAAAAACCTGTTCCTTTCCGTCGACTGGATCAATGAGAACGAAGAAACTTCGAAAAAATCCCTAAACCTGCTTAACGCAACGCTAGAGAAACATGCTACGGCCTCTGATCTGAGGCGATTTGATACCCGAGACAATCATGTTGAAGCCACTTATCTGCTTGAGCTTTCAGAATCCGGAAAACTCGAAGATTTGATCGCCGAGTTGAATAGCGAGCTTCCTTCGGCTGGCGTAACTTTCCTCGATCAGAACAAACTTCCTGCCGTTTAACGGGTTAAAGCCATGAGAGTCGGCAACCGCCCGCAAAGTTTCCTGCAAAGGCTGAAACAAAAGCCCCCCTTCAAGCTCGGGAAGCTTTCTGTTCGCCGACATCACGCCCTGTATTTTTTTCTGATTGTTGCCTTTGGCGTTCCAGTTGAGCAAAAAATTTACAAAGTTTCAAAAAACTATGTCCGGGAATGGGCCCGCGATCACGGCTATCAGAGAAAGTTCACAAAAGGCACTCTTCCAGGCCAGATATTTGATGCCCTTATGGATCAAAATGATCTGGGTACGGCAGAACCTTTGCCTAAACTTGTGCTCGACATAAAGTTCAAGCATTTCAAAAAACTGAAAGAAAAGCGCACCATTGCCCTGGCCAGGGGCCATCTGTTGCCCGAAGACAGAATCGAGACAAAGGCAAAAATCCGGGCCGGCGGTGAAACAATCAAAGCTAAAATTCGCCTTAAAGGTGACGGAAGCGCCCACCGGGCCCATAAAAATAAATGGTCATTTCGCCTGAAGCTTAAAAAAGATGGATATTTTCAAGGCCTCAAGAATTTTTCTATTCAGCACCCCAGAGCCCGTGAATACCAGGCCGAGCCTGTTGCCCTTAAATATTTCGAACATCGTGGTATTTTAAGGCCAAGGTACTTTTTTACGGACGTTACCCTTAATGGGGATGATCTGGGAATTATGGCGGTTGAAGAAAGCTTCTCCAAGGAATTGCTGGAATCTCAGGGTAGGCGCGAAGGCGTCATCATAAAAATCGATGAAGACCTGATCTGGCAAACCAATATCCCTGGCGGGCATTACGAAGGAACGCCTTTTTTTGATTTCCGAAACACCGTCATCAGCTCCTACGGTAATAAATACATCAAAAAATCATCCAAACTACAAAGCGATTTGAAGGCCGCAGTCGGCTTGTTGCGCGGGTTCAGCCAGGGAAAGCTCACAGCTTCACAAGTTTTTGACACCGAATTGATGGGCAGGTTTCTGGCGGCGTGTGAAATTTGGGGCATCTATCACCCGACTTCATACCGCAATATCCGATTTTATTTCAATCCAATTTCCTATCGGTTAGAACCCGTCATCTATGACATCGCCTTGCCTGTACGCGCAGCAATGGATGAGCTCACACACAGAGAAACCCTTTTCAAAGAACTTATAAAAGACCCAATTCTATTTAATGTTTATCTTTCAGAAGTGCGCCGTCTGGCGATAGAGATGAAAGATGGCATGACACGCAGACAACTTGAGCCATACGAGGACACGTTGCTGGCGCAGCTAAAGAGTGAATATTATCTGATCGACAATATGCGTTGGGAAGACTACCTCCCACGCATGGATTTTCTGCTCTCCCGCAGCGATGACGATTTTGCCCTTAAGAATGAACCTGCCGTCCGGATTGATCAGGGAGGAATTTACCCCATTCTGGCGCATGCCTACATTATTGAGGATGCAGCCGGGCAATATCTGGAACTTTCTAATGCTGTCCCGGAGCAGATAACCCTCAGCACAATTGAATGGCAGAATCCGGAAACTGGAATATCTCAAGCCTTTACAGCAAAAAAAGGCTCAGTCGTGCCAGCAATAATTCCCGGCACACCGCTGGCATCGGCTCCACAGACCACCAGAGTTTATTTCGATACACCGCTGTCAACGATCCCATTAAATTTGGTTGTATCTGCCCATATGGCAGGAGAGTCCAAATTTTACGAGACAACAGCAAAGTCCTTTTTCCCACCGCTTTTAGAACATCCTGTGCCTACGACCACCATTGAAGAGCAACTTGCCCTGCATCCGTTTTTAAGCCTCGGAACTGATAATCATACTGTCACTGTTAAACAAGGGGTCTGGCACGTTGATGCTCCCGTTCTTATTCCTGCAGGGTTCCAATTAATCATTGCCCCGGGTGCCCAGCTCAACTTCGCAGAAAACACTAATCTTATCAGCCACAGTGCCGTCACAGCCAATGGAACAACGAACCAGCCAATTATCTTGCAGGGTGCAGCAGGTGAAGGAGGCATTCCCCAGTGGCAAGGACTGGCTGTTATGAACGTAGACGAGCCAAGTCAGCTAAATTATGTCACCATCAAGGACACAACGGGTGTCAAACAATCAAGCTGGGCTTTGACAGGCGGCACTACGTTTTATCAGACCACGGTAGATATCCAGAATTCACATTTCGAACGCAACACAGCCGAAGACGCCTTGAACCTGATTGAGTCTCAGTTCTCATTCAGCCACTCAACCATCACCGATACAGAATCAGATGCCATCGATTCAGATTTCTCAAACGGTGAGATTACCAACAGTCAGTTTATGAATATTGGATATAAAGGCGGCGGAGATGCTGTGGATATTTCCGGCAGCACCGTGCGTGTTACAAGTTCCAGTTTTTATGAAGTTCAGGACAAAGCCCTGTCCATCGGTGAAAAAAGCACATTGGATGCCCATGACATTATTATTATAGACTCTGGTACCGGGCTTGCCAGCAAGGACGGATCCATCAGTACGGTTTCAGACATAACCGTTACCAATCCGGTTTTTGCGGTTATGCTGGCCTATATGAAAAAACCCCAATACGGTCCGGCTAAAATCACCGTGACAAACTTGAACTCGATAAATATTGAAGACATGATCCACGCTCAAACCGGCAGCGTCATCAAAATTGATGGCAATCAGGTTGAGATGAAAGATATCGATGTGGATGTGCTGTATGAAACCGTTATGCAAAAGCGAGCAACAAATTGAACCATATACCGCCACAAGATGCTCGCTTCGAAATCAAGTTTGTTGATTACGAAACCAAGATGCCGCAAATTCTGCAGTGGGTCAGGATGCATAATGCACGATTTCGGAAACACTACCCGGATCGCACTATTCACAACATCTATTTTGACACCCACGACTACGAAGCCTTCAGCGAAAACCTGTCCGGTGCAAGCAACCGGGAAAAGCTTCGTTACCGTTGGTACGGGAAGTCAATAACACCGCAAGCAGGCCGCCTTGAATTCAAAAAACGACGCAACCTTCTGGGCTGGAAAGAAATCTGCAACATCAAAGAAGCTCCCTACACGGAGGGCGCAAGATGGCGTGACATTACCAACCGTTTGAAGCAGCAAGTCACCCACCGCGAACGATTGTGGCTGCATTCAAACCCGTTCCCGGTGCTGACAAATGTTTACAATCGAAAATATTTTATTTCAGGCGATGGCCTCATCCGTCTGACACTGGATACGGGCTTCAAAGTCTGGGATCAGCGGTTTAAATCCACACCAAACTTTAAACACGCCAGTCATGTCGCCGCCACTGTTGTCATTGAAATCAAGAGCGATCACCGTCACGGAAAAATCGTCTCATCCATTGTGCAAGGCTTGCCCGCACGGGTCGGCAGGCACTCTAAATACATTACAGGTATAAAATCTTTCCAGACATTATTTGGCGGTTAATATTTATACGTTATAGCTCCAGATAATTTTAAATTTCCTTTCAGGCACATTTGCACACATGAACCAACAAGCACCTCACGATTACAGCAATACTCTTACTACGTTCGCAGCAATTTGTATCGGGGCGAGTGTGCCATTGATTTTCACCGGGCGGGCCATGATCGGTGTTGCGTTAATACTGGCCTTGATATTTATATTTGCCAGTCCAAAACGAGGCCAATTCATATCATCGTTGAAAACCGCGTTGAACCACCCGGCAAGCTGGTTTCTACAGGGCATTATGATCGTCTGGATTCCAAATTTATTTGTATCCCCGACGCCGGATAAATCCATTGAGACCATTGTCAGAACGGGATTTGTCGTGCTGGTTGCTGGCTTTATTTATGCAACCTTGCATCATGACCGGGCACTCCATAATAAAGCCATAAAAGCATTGATCATAACCTCTTTTATCTTCGCTTTAATCGCCGTTACTGCTCTAATATTCCTGCCTGAACTCTATCATCTAACCCACGGGAATGGATGGAAACCGTCCTATGTGCAAAAGAGCTACAAACCCGCCGCTGCCGCTGGCGCATTGATGATTCCAGCCTTATTCTGGGTTGCCACATCGCATACGGGGAAATGGAAAATTCTCTCATATTCTTCCTGTGGGTTATTTTTAGCCGCTATTTTCATGACCGCAAACAAGGCCGCTTTTGCCGGTTTGCTGGCAGCATTTGCACTCTTCGTTCTTCTCACAGTCTTTCATCGTCATAACCGAACACGCGTAATTTTAACAATTGCTGTATTTTTAGCTTCAATTCTAGCGGTGTTTTACTGGCTTTACGTGACACGAGGGTCAATGCCATATCCTGATTATGATTGGCCTGCGCCACCATGGCTCATCGATTGGCACCGACAATCAATTTGGTCGTTTGCCTGGGATCAAGGCAGCAATAACAGATGGTTTGGAACCGGCATAAATGCCATCGACAAACTGGAAGGCTCGAAAAGTCTTTCCCCATTCCTCACATCCACAACAAATATTCCATTTCACCCGCACAATTGGGCCGTTGAGGTGGTTATTGAAACAGGGTTTATCGGATTCTTTTCTCTGCTCGCCTTCATTGGATACGCAACGCTTCGCATGATAAAACTTTACTTTAAGACCTCATCAACTGCAATTATGGGCGCTCTTTGTGTATGGGCT
>JABJOR010000242.1 GCA_018664265.1 Rhodospirillales bacterium | reverse complement strand
TGGCCTTTATTAGGGCCGACGAATTAGCTGGCACTGTTAAACATACATTTACACACTTTCATTTGGAGCTGCAGGTTATGTCTGGAAGGTACGATGAACAGACAAATGCGCTTTGGTCTCTACCCGGAGATTTTGGGGCTTATGCTTTGCCTACGGTTATGAAAAAAGTTGCCAATCTGGTGGAAGAAAATGCTGGGTGAAGTCGTTCACTGTCGTATTATCTGCTGCGACAAGCACGACAAGGGAGGCCAAAACCGCAGTGGGCTTTGGTTCTCTCATATTTGAGTGGAGCTTGGATTGATTTGCCTGTTAATCGTCGTAGGAGATCAATGCTTCAAACGGCATGCCGTTGAGTTTTTCCCGACCACCGAGGAACGTCAGTTCAATGATACAGGCCGCAGCAACAACCTCGGCTCCAGCTTTTTCAAATAAAGCCTGCGAAGCACTCATTGTGCCGCCAGTTGCCAGAAGATCATCAAGTACGACAACTCTGTCGCCCGGCTTTACGCAATCATTTTGAATTTGAATTGTATCGGAACCATATTCCAGATCGTATTCATAGCTGATGGTTTCGCCCGGGAGTTTATTCTTTTTGCGGACCATAGTGAAGCCAAGCCCAAGTTTCAGGGCTAATGGAGCTGCAACCAAAAAACCGCGTGATTCAATTCCGGCCAACACGTCAGGTTGATATTTGCTGATCATATTGGCCATGCGACCCATGGCAACAGACCATGCATCTGAATGGGCAAGCAATGTAGAAATGTCATAAAATAAAATGCCCGGCTTTGGAAAATCGGGAATTGAGCGGATATGGTCTTTAAGGTCCATTAATACTGTCCTGAAAATTATCTTGTTGGTTATTTCGATGATACTTTATAGGGGCAAGTCACAGATATAAAGCAAAAGAAAAGCGCCACACCCAAAAGGATGTAGCGCTAAATTTTTTTTGATATTCAGAAGCTTAATTACTGAGCTTTAATGAATTCGATGACTGCAGCACGGTCTTCTTCTTTTTTCAGGCCAGCAAATGTCATTTTTGTTTTCTTAACCAATTTTTTTGGTTTGGTCAAAAATGTATCAAGAGTAGCCTCGTCCCATGTCAGGCCAGATTCTTTCATTGGGTCAGAATATTTAAAACCTTCAATGGAAGCTGCTGCACGACCAACAACGCCGTTCAGGTTAGGGCCAATTTTGTTTTTGCCACCGGCTTCAACCGTGTGGCACTGCTTGCATTTCTTTTTAAAGACTTTAGCGCCATCAACATCACCAGCAAAAGCTGCGTTGCTGGAAAGACCAATTACGCTGACAGCAGCGATAGCGAGTGTTGTAATCAGGGTTTTTTTCATGAAAAGCTCCGTACAAAAATAGTGTTATAGCTAGAATGCTTTGTTACGCAAAAACTTGCAAAAAAATTCATTATATCTTCAGTCTGAAGAATGGCGGTCATTAGTATAGGACGGTAAAGATTTTATCAACCCGACTCTACACTCATATTGCGGTTTATATTTAATCAAAGAAAATGGCAATTGCGAGGCAAATCAATGGAAATCAGGAGAAAATAACGTTTTTTGTTACATATCATTGAGTTCAGTCCATATTTCGTAATTTCGTCTGAATAAAGATAGTGATTTCCAAATACGCCTGAATTCCTTGTTTTGGGCAGATTCTTCTAAAACAACCTCATTCCAGGCATCATTGAGCGCATCCAGAACATCTGGTGGAAGGTGTTTAATCTCTGTTCCATGGGAGCTGAACGCCTTTAGGGCATCAAATTGAACGGCTTCACCTTCTGCCAGACCTTGCCTGATGTTATCTCCGCAAATAGTTCGTATTTGTAAGCGTTGCTGGTCATCAAGAGACAGCCAAGTATCAAGATTAACGAGGAGAGTTAATAACGTAGCTCTTTGATGCCAGCCAGGGAAATAGTAATGTTGGGCGGCCTTATGTAGCTGGATATTGTAATCCAGAGAGGGCAGAGAAAATTCAGCAGCATTAATGTCACCGTTGCTGAGGGCGATAAAGGTTTCATTCGCGTTCATTTGTACAGGCTTTGTACCGAGTTTTTCCACGGTACGAGCAGCGAAGCCCTCTATGCGCATACGTAGCCCGTTGAAATCTGCTGGGGAGGATATCTCCTGGTGGAACCATCCTGCGGGCTCTTCAGGGACAAGACCGCAAGCCTGAGCATGCATACCAAGGCCATGATAAATTGCTTCAAATTTTTGAAGCCCACCACCACTATAAAACCATGCCAGTAGTTCTGCCGGACCTGGCCCAAAGGGTATAGCCCCGAACAATCCCAATGAGTTATTATGTTTGATATCCATGAACGGCGTGGTAAATGCGGCGTCGATAGCCCCGGAATGAACGGCCTGAAAAAGTTCTTCAACAGGGGCCAAGGTCCCAGGTTCATGAAACTCTATAAGGATATCCCCACCTGAGAGTATGGCAATTTCACTTTCCAGACGTTTGGGGAGTGATCCAAAAAGTGGCAGGCTGGATTCAAATGCACTGGCCATTTTCCACTGAATGCGCCCACCAGTATAATCTGACCTCGGAGTTACAGCTTGTTCTGCAATGACTGGCTTTGACGAAAGTGTTTCGGTTTCAACAGGCGGCAATGCTTCATTCGTTGCGATTTCAGCGTTGGATTTTGACTTTGTTTCAGCCTGTTGTGTTAATCGGGGTGCCACAACAGATGCACCGAGCAGAATTCCAATAACAGTTCCAATGATGATGCCGATAAATATTTTTTGCATGCGTCATCCCCTATGCAGGTTTTATCCAGATTGCAGTATCATGGAATGGAGCCCCTCCATTGGGAGCTGCTGCATCTGCGCTTGTTAAAATATTGATGCCAATTCCGCCTTCAAAAACATGATTGGGCCATATTCCCTCGCTAATCACGACACCACGCTGAACACCATCAAAGTGGCGTGCATGCAAAAATATGGAGCCTTTTTTATTGCCGATTTCGATACGCTGCCCGTCTGCTATAGAAAGTTTAGCAGCATCTTCAGGGTGGATCAGGGTTTCCGGACGGCCTTCACGTGTCAGAGAA
The DNA here is from genome assembly GCA_018664265.1 of Rhodospirillales bacterium. Taxonomy (GTDB): domain Bacteria; phylum Pseudomonadota; class Alphaproteobacteria; order Rhodospirillales; family Casp-alpha2; genus JABJOR01. Next base: position 2,140 of record JABJOR010000242.1, on the reverse strand, counting down.
GATGGTGTTTCGTTAAATGTTGAATTCAGGAAGGTTCTGGCAGGAGCTGTAACCAGCCTGAATGGCTTGTCTGCATTGGCTTCGTCAATTGCATTCCAGTGATCAGGAAGCCCTGGCATGTCATCCAGCAAACTTTGAGATATATAACCGTGAGGCAAACACGCTTTCCAGTCTGGCTTGAAGTGGAACTTGCCATCCGAATGCTGGAATTCATGACTGTAATGAGCCTCTTCAAACGGAGGCTGACAGTCAATCCAGCGATTGCTTTCCAGCTCCTTCAGATTACCCCAACCTGAGGCGCTCAAGGTCGCATCTATTAATTCGCGAGGTGTCATATTAAAACCGGGATGCTCTGCCCCTAATTTTTTAGCCAGTTCACAGATTACCTCGTGATTGGAGCGGCAACCTTCAGGGCCATCAATAATTTTTGGGCCAAACAAAATGTGCTGATGCCCACCACCTTGGTAAAGGTCATCATGCTCAACAAACATTGTTGCCGGCAAAACGATATCTGCGACTTGTGCCGTTTCGGTCATGAATTGTTCATGGACACAAATAAACAAATCATCGCGGGCAAATCCTTGGTGAACCTTTGACAGGTCTGGGGCGACGGACATTGGGTTGGTGTTTTGTATAAACAGGGCCGTTACTGGTGGCCCTCCCTTTAATTCACTCTCGTCACCACAAAGCACGGCCCCAATGCGAGATTGATCAAAAACTCTTACAGATGGGTCGAGTTGATCCTGACCTTCAATCAGGGTTTTATCCCAATGATAAATGGCACCATTGTTGTGAAACGCACCACCACCTTCATGCTTCCAGGCGCCAGTGATAGCTGCAATACAGGTTGCGGCATGCATGTTCGTTGCGCCATTACGGCTGCGTGTGAAGCCATAGCCAAGGCGGAAATATGTTTTTGGGGTTTCACCGATCATGCGGGCGAATGTTTCTATGTCTTCAATCGAAACACCACAAATGTCCGAGGCCCACTGTGGAGTACGGCTGGACAGGTGTTGCTCGAGATCAGCGGGGACATCTGTAAATTTATCCAAATACTTGCGATCAGCATAGCCATCGCGAAACAATACATGCATAACGCCACAGGCAAGGGCTCCATCAGTTCCTGGACGGACACACAGGAACAAATCAGCTTTTTTTGCTGTATCGTTTCGATACGTATCGATGACAATAATTTTTGCTCCGCGTTCCTTGCGGGCTTTTGTAACGTGGGTCATCACATTGATTTGAGTGTTTACCGGGTTGGTGCCCCAGATAATAATTTGATCCGAGACCGCCATTTCGCGAGGGTCGGCTCCCATCAATTTCCCTGTTCCAGCAATGTAGCCTGTCCATGCCGGAGTTACACAGATTGTCCCGTGCATTCCAGAATAGCGTTTGGTGTGGCGAAGGCGGTTAATTCCATCGCGCATAACCAACCCCATGGTCCCAGCATAATAATAAGGCCATACGGTTTCCGGGCCGTGCTTTTGTTCAGCCTTGAGAAATGCCTCAGCCGTTTCATCGAGTGCGTCATCCCAGGATATGGGTTGGAACTCACCAGAGCCTTTACTGCCCTTACGACGCATGGGAGTAAGCAGTCTATCTGGATGGTGTGCACGTTCAGCGTATCGGGCAACTTTTTCACAAATCACGCCACTGGTGTAAGAATTGTCTCGGGCACCACGGATACGACCAATACGATTTTCACTCTCTCGTTCTACCTCCAGCGCACAAGTGCTAGGACAGTCATGAGGGCATGCCGAGAAATGAGTTTGGGTAGATTTTGAAATAGTATGTACTCCCAAGTTACTTAAGCATCCTGCACTTTAATCTTAGGCGAAAGCAATGTTGTCGCAAAGGCGCAGAAGGATAGCACCGCTGCCATCAGGAATACATATTCAAGTTGGTAAGTTCCGGCAATACCGGCCAATAGCGCTCCTGCAGCACCAATTCCATCCATTAGCGCAAACGTTAACCCCAACGTTGTGGACTCTTTTTTCCCGGCATGCTCGACGGCTGTCACCAAAAGGACTGATCGGATAGAAACCATGATTGTGATAGAAATAAGAATTACAATTACAAAATAGGGTAACGAAAGCGCAAAAAAAGCAATTCCGGCACTAATGGCTGCCAACAGGTT
>JABJOR010000241.1 GCA_018664265.1 Rhodospirillales bacterium | reverse complement strand
CGCCAAAGCTTTTCACCAGCCTGCGAAACGGCATATCTGTCACGCCAGCCATAGGGGCCAGCACAACATTGCTGTCGAGTGTCACATCACCAATCGTAATCACGCTCATATATTCTCAGCCTTCACATAAATACTGCCTGCTTTTTAGGCACAAACGCCCGAAAAAGCAATGTTTTGCTGTAGGATTATGCAAATTTACGATTAGCTTGGTATGCATTTAACCGCTTTATCAAGATTTAAAGGGCGTATACAGTACTTTGAGATCTTTTAATAAAACAGGAATTAGACAAATGAAGCTTCTTTCTAAAAATATTGCAGTGGTTGTTGTCTCTATGTTTGCTTTCGGTATGCTTTCTGCATGTTCCCCTGAAGTTGGCAGTGAAGAATGGTGCGAGGAGCTTAAGGAAAAACCAAAAGGTGATTTGACATCCAATGAAGCAGCCGACTTTGCAAAGCATTGTATTTTCTAGGCTATATTCAATATAACGATATGGAGTAGTTCTGTAGGCGTAGCCTATGGTCACCTTGCTTTACGTTTTATTTTTTGGAGAACCAATCAGTTGTAGGTAAATCTGAATGACGATATTCTGGGGTTTCAGGAACAATTATTCTGAAACCCCAATCTTCAAGAATCATTGTGATCTTTTTGTAAAATAGGAAAACAATTCAATTATAAAAAGCACTGTGAATATTATTAATTCAATCATTAATAAGTTCAGAAAAGATGCATCAAATACCTTAATACTAATAAAAAAGTATATTATTAGCGCAAGGAACCCTGCCGCTAGGGATTTCTTAAATTTAACAAAAATGCGATAATAACTTATCTTGTTCATGCCCCGATTAACACATCTGTCACAAACTTAACGCCTGGATAGGCCAGCGTTAGCAGCAGGTAGCCCGCGAGGATCATGCGGGCGGCCTGACGGCCTCTGACGCCACTTTTGCGGTGGACGATCAACAATATACCAATTACGGCGAAAGCCAGCATGGCTAGGATGCTTTTGTGATCTATGTGCAGCAGTGAACCATCCTTGGTAAAGGTTGCCGCCATTCCGGTAATCAGACCCAGCCCAAGCACCAGTTCGCCAAAACCCAGTAATTTGAGTTGTAATTCGTCACAATCGGACATGGACGGTAGGCGTTGGGTCAAGGGTGTCGATTGCTTGTTCTTCAAGGCTCGTTCTCGCAGGAATCCTGCTAGCGCCGCACAGGCCGCCAATGTGACAACAGCATAGGTAATAACAGAAATCATCACATGGAAGATCACCCAGGGGTTGGAGATCGTATTGCTGCCCCCTGCCCCGGCTGCGCTGCCCGTTCCGGCGTTTTCCCAAATAGCTGCTATCAGTGCCAGCAATGCCATATAGGGCATAACGATGGAGGCAAGCTGCCAACCTTGGCGGCTGAGCACCGCTACGGCACTGTAACAGACCAGCGTAAAGACCACTGTAACCCATATGGCGCTTGAAAAATCACTGCGCCATGCCCCGTTGGAATGGATCACAAGCCAAATCACAGGCCCGGCCACAGCCAGAGCCAGCGTGCCCCAAAATGCCGGGGTGCGCTCGGTCTTTCCGGCAAGCGTAAACGCTGCAGCAGGCAAGATGCTGGCAAAGGCAATGAGGCTGTAGACGATGTTTCCACTCATGGTTAGACTCTGTTTTGAATCAGAGCACTAGATTACCCCTGATAAATGCTTTAGCAAGTCATGATGAGAACATAATTGATCAATGAAAAAGGTTAAAGAGCAGATGAGCTGTATTGCAATCATTGTTGGTGCCGGGCGTGGATCGCGCGCTGGAGAAGGATTGCCCAAGCAATATCGCTGTGTTGGCGGTGTGCCTCTGGTTCGCATGAGTCTGAAAGCCTTTTTGGATCATTCTGCAATTACTTCTGTTTGCCCGATAATTCATCCCGATGATGCAGATTTATTTGCCGAGGCCGCTACAGGGTTAGATGTTCTGCCACCTGTGCATGGTGGTGCCACTCGTCAACAATCTGTGCTCAATGGTTTACACGCCATTGCCCATTTAAAGCCAGAAACTGTGTTGATTCATGATGCAGCCCGCCCTTTTGTCTCTGAAACAGTGATTTCAGGTGTTCTTGACGCTTTAGACTGTCATTCCGGCGCCATTCCGGCCTTGCCCGTAGTGGATACTCTCAAACGGTCGCACGACAACAAGGTTATTGAAGCGACTGTGCCGAGAGACAGTCTTTGGCGGGCTCAAACCCCGCAGGGCTTTCGGTTTAACGATATTATGGAAGCGCACGAGAAAAGCAGCGATGAGGACAACCACAGTGACGATGCCTCCCTTATTGAGGTTGCTGGGCTGGATGTCGTCATGGTTGAGGGAGACGAAAGGAATATCAAGGTGACAACGTCAGATGATTTTGCCCGCGCCGAGGCTGCAATCGGACAGCGCGAGACCCGGACCGGAATGGGTTTTGATGTACACCGGTTTTGTGCGGGTGATCAGATTACGCTGTGTGGAGTGGAAATCCCCCATGATCAGGCTCTGGAAGGCCATTCAGACGCCGATGTTGCCATGCATGCGCTGGTGGATGCGCTGTATGGCTGTGTCAGTGCGGGAGACATCGGCACACATTTTCCACCAGATCAGGCCAAGTGGCGCGGTGCGTCATCTGAAATTTTCCTGAAACATGCCGTTGAAACAGTGCAGAAAGCTGGAGGTCGGATCATCAATATTGATCTAACCATTATTTGTGAGTACCCGAAAATTGGCCCCCACCGCCAAGCTATGTGTAACAGGCTATCAGAGATTTTGGGGATTGATATGAAGCGCATCAGTGTCAAGGCAACCACAACGGAAAAGTTGGGCTTTACGGGCCGTGGTGAAGGCATTGCCACGCAGGCAATCGCCAATACTTCATTGCCACTTGGTGATTGAGACGGATTCAGGTATCATAGAAATAGGAATGCCGACCATTTCAGGAGACGGGTTTTGGAAAACAGCAACAGTAGCGTACATGTTCTGCCAGTCACCAATAGGCGTGACAAAAATAAAGGCCCTGCGAAGGGTGGCTCTTTTCCTTCGGAGCAACAGCGTCACTGGCTGTCTCGTGGTGTCGGTCAGGCCGGCGGAAAGTTGCCGCTGTTTGATGAGGAAGGCCAGCGCTACAATGAGAAAACGATCAGAAGCTGTTTGACCAAAGGTTGGGCTGAGCCTTGGTTTGAGAACCCCATTAAGCCGGATTGGCTGATTTGTCGATTAACCGATTCCGGGCGGGAAATCCTATTGGAACAGTATTCATAACACCCCTTGAATTTATCAATTCTTAACACAAACTACAAATGAAGTTGTTTGTTCTTTTGGCGTTATGTTTTTTACGTTTCGCCACCAATATGAAAAGATTATGCCGTGCCTGATGAACAAAAAAAATTAAAAATACAGCCTGAACAGCAATCAAATAAACTGGCGATTTGTGTAAATAAACGCTTCAGCGATAAGCCATCGTGTGGCATGCGCGGTAGTATTGAGATCGCAAATGCCATGGAATCAGGGATAACCGAGCGTAAGCTGGATATACAAGTGGAACGCATTATATGTTTTGGTATGTGCACACAGGGGCCCAGCATGCGGTTGATACCCGGGGGGGATTTCTTTCGTCAGGTGAAAATCGAAGATGTATCGAATATCCTTGATCAGTTGGAACGAATTATCGTTTCTCAAGAATAACTACGAAGTAATTTCTGCCAATTTTCAATAAAATCTAAATTTTTTTCTTTTTCTTACAAAGGTGTGATGATCATCACATCATAATGTATGCCGCTGCGCTAGATTTTGGTTATGGAAGACGTTCTGAGCAATTCAGAATTTCCCTTCCCTCAAGAGCGCAGACTTTACGACCGGCATTCAGTTGCCGGTCGTTTTTTTTATCGTGCAAGTGAGCGTTCCCGAAGGGATATGAATATTCCGGAAGCAATGACAATAGCTGTTCCCAACCATGTCCAGCTGTCTGGAAAATCGTTGAAGAAAATCCAGCCGAAAAGAGTCGCCGTGATAATTTCAAAATACCCAAAGGGTGCCAGATAAGATGCTTCGGCGTAATCATAGGCCTTGATGAAGAAGTATTGAGACAGCGCCCCTGCACCGCCCATTGCGACCATCAGTCCAATATCAATCAATGTCAGGTCGTGCCAGTAAAATGGCAAGGCGAGGCTCAAGATAATTGTGCCAAGCAATGCTGTAAATGCCAACGTAACCAACGGTGGGGATGAACCTGACAGTTTGCGTGTGGAGATAGAATAACAAGTATACATGATACCCGTACCCAAGGCGATCAGTGAGCCGATATTCATGTTTTCGGTGCCGGGGCGTATAATAATCAGAGTTCCGACAAACCCGATCAGGGCTGCGATTATTCTTACCTTTCCAACGGTTTCACCAAGGAAAAATGGCGATAACAGCGTTACCAGAAGCGGCGAAATAAAGATGATGGCAAGGGCATCGGCCAAGGGTAAATAAACCAGAGCTGTAAAAAAACATAGTGTTGCCCCCAGCAAAAATCCCCCCCGTGCAACCTGAAGGATAAATTGCTCAGGTTTCAGAGCCGCAATGCCATACCGATAAAACACAATCGGCGCTATCATCAGCAGGTGGAAAAAATACCGCCCCCAGGTCACCTGTATAACTGGTAAGTACGTTGCCAGGTATTTGGCTATGGCATCCATGGCTGGCATGATGGAAAAGGCCAACAAGCAAATCGTGACACCATAAAGGCGGTTTCCCGTTTGATGAGATGCATTGATGCGTTGCATAAACGTTTCTTCCCTGCCCAAGCTTTTATTTGCTAGACGGTATGGTGAGAAGATTGAGACTACAAGCAGGAAATACTTACAAGAATACCAATAAATAATTGATCGCGAATAAGTGGGAAATTGGTCGGAGCGGCGGGATTTGAACCCACGACCCCTTGTCCCCCAGACAAGTGCGCTACCAGGCTGCGCTACGCTCCGACTGCGAGGTTTCTAGGGGGTTTGCGGCTTTCTGGCAATACCTAATTTGAGAACAAAACGACACCAATCGCTACAAAATGACATAAGAGTCCCGAACTATTCCCGAACTTTGTTCTCGTAATGCATTGGTTTGGATTCATCATGAGCGAGGAATTATTGATATAGGCCCCCTTTGATCAGTTCGCGTAATATATCGATGTCCAGGGTCATATCAATGTTTTCGAGACTAAAGTTTTCACCTAGTGCACCAACCCTGATTTTCAGTGTTTCACCATTTCCGGCAAAAATCTGATCGTTGGCTTCACCAATGTTGTAAATGAAGGTGCTGTTGCCCTCGCACCGATCAAAACATCGCCACCATCTCCACCGATGAACGTGGTGTCGCTGTCAATCGCACGATGATTTTGCAGGTGTTCGTTGCCCGCACACCGTCATGAGTATTGCCGACTTCAGTATCAATGACATCGCCCGAGATGTAACCGTCACCTGTACCGCTTTCACTTGAAAATACACGATTGTGAGATCCGTTAATGTTGGCTTTGTCATTGCCTGCGCTCTGAAGTTGTGCTCAAAGATTATGTGTAATCTGTTTTAGATGAGTAAGGTCACAAGAAATCATGAGCAGTCACCCGGTATCTGAAAACGACCCGCTCCTACAACCTTTTCAGTTGAAACACCTTTCGCTGCGAAACCGGATTGTCAGCACGGCTCATGCTCCGTCATTTGCAGAAGATGGACACCCCCGCGATCAATATCGAATATATCATGAAGAAAAAGCAAAAGGTGGCCTTGGCCTGACAATGATTGGAGGGTCGACAAATATCGCACCCGATAGCCCCTCCGTCTTTGGTCAACTCTATGTTGGTGATGACAGTATCGTTCCTTGGTTTCAAAAACTGACGAATGGTGTGCACAGACATGGCGCTGGAATTATGTGTCAGATTACCCATATGGGGCGCAGAACATCCTGGGACAACGGGCACTGGTTGCCTGTTCTTGGGCCGTCCGGAACGCGCGAGCGGGCACATAGGTCTTTTCCCAAAACCATGGAAGCTGAAGATATCCGCCGTGTGATCTCTGACTTTGTGAAAGCTGCGCAACGTTGCAAGGATGGAGGCTTTGACGGAATCGAGTTGCTATCTCACTCTCACCTTCTGGGGCAATTTATGTCTCCTCTGGTTAATCGACGTGATGATGATTACGGTGGCTCTTTAGATAACCGCCTTCGATTGACGCTACAGGTTCTTGAGGAAGTTCGCGAGATTATTGGACCTGACTTGATCCTGGGGGTGCGGATGACCGGGGATGAGCAAATTCAGGGCGGGATGAATGCCAGTGAATGTGAAGAAGTTGCCAAAAAGTTGGAACAAAGCGGCACGCTTGATTTCCTGAATGTACTGGCAGGAGCACCGTATGATGATCTCGGATTAGCACACTGGGTTTCACCAATGGGGCTTCCCAGTGCGCCGCATCTGGACATAGCTGGGTGTATCCGCAAAGCTGTAGAATTACCCATTATTCATGCTGGTGGTATCGCTGATATTGCCACCGCACGCCATGCCGTTCGTGACGGGTTGGTTGATCTGGTCGGGATGACCCGTGCCCATATGGCGGATCCGTATCTGGTTGAGAAACTGACTCAGGGCAAAGAGGACCGCATTCGACCTTGCGTTGGACTCGGTTACTGTGTGGACCGTGTTAATCAGGGCAAACAGGCGGTGTGTGGTCACAATGCAGTGACCGGGCGCGAAGCAGTTTTGCCGCAAAAAATCATGCTCTCAGATTTTACTAAAACAATCGTAGTAGTTGGCGGTGGTCCCGCCGGAATGGAAGCGGCTCGAGTGTCTGCCGAGCGTGGACATCGGGTGATTTTGTTCGAAGCATCAGACAGGCTTGGTGGGCAACTTGCTTTGGCTGCCAAAGGGCATATCCGTCAACAAATTTTCGGTGTGACCGATTGGCTGGCATCGGAACTGGATTATCTTGATGTTGATGTGCGTATGAATACCTATGCCGAGGCCGATGATGTCTTAGCTGAAAATCCGGATGTTGTAATCGCCGCTACTGGTGGGTGGCCAGAACCTCCTGAAATCGAAGGGGGTGATCTGGCGATTAGCAGTTGGGATGTCCTCAGCGGTGCGAAGCGTCTGTCGGGTGATGTTCTGTTGTATGATGAAGCCGGGCAACATGCCGCCGCCGTCACCGCAGAGGTCTTGAGTCAATCAAAGGCAGACGTGTTATTTATATCGCCTGACCGTGAACCGTTAACGGAGCTTGGGCCAACCACATCATCGGTTGCTATGCGGAGCCTGTATCAATCTAGTGTACACTTTGAGGTCGATACCGAACTGGTTGCCATCAAGCGTGATGGAGGCCGCCTTCAGGCAAGCTTGCGAAATATCCTGACAACTAATGTGCACAAAATAACTGTAGATAATGTGGTTGTGGAGTTGGGAATTACGCCTATGGATGGGCTATACTTTGAATTGAAACAGGGTTCGAGCAATTTGGGCGTAGTCGATATGGAAAGCCTTATTTCCGGCAAACCGATTTTTCCCAATGAAAATCCAGATGGTGGATTTATCCTTGTCCGGATTGGTGATGCAGTGGCAGGTCGGAATATACATAGCGCGATTTATGATGCCATGCGATTTTGCGCTGCAATTTAATGAGCCGAAAAGTTAGATAATCATTTCAATTAGCAATTACCCTGAACACTTTGCGAATAGGTTTGTCTAGGGATTTTGACAAAGGAAAATTTATTTAATGAGAAATACGGAAGATGATATAGAACTTCGATCTTTGGTCCGTAACCTCGCGGTAGACTATAATAATGCCCATCTTGATCGCTTTAAGCCCTGTAATACATACACAGTACTCCATAATTTTAAAGATAGCATTCTTCATGTATGGAAAACGTTCTTATCGTATGGCAGGGTTTTCGAAAGTGATAAAGATATCATTCATGCCTTGAGTTTGATCCCATGCGAATTCTGGCCGAATAGTATTTACCTTGAATTTTCTTTAGTTGTTTCTGAAATTTTTGAATGCCCTGTTGCTGCGCAAGTTGGTTCAGATACTCTAAACAGAGAGAGTCGCTTTCTTCTGGATAGTTTTGATGACAATACATCCCAAACAGGTGAAGACGGAATTATTCAACATGTATTCAAAATTATTGGGAAGAGTAATTCCTGGTGTGTTGAGTTCGGTGCCTGGGATGGGAAGCTTTACAGTAATACATATTCACTCATTTCAAAGGAAGGATGGAGCGGTGTTCTTATAGAGGCAAGAGAGAAGCGATTTAAGAAACTTGTAGAAACATATAAAGGCAATGAAAAAGCACATTTGTTTCATAAAATGATAGGCTTTGATCAAAATTCGGATTCAATTGATTTTATTCTGGGCCAAACAGATATTCCCAAAAATTTGGATCTGATGATTATCGATATTGATGGTAATGATTTTCACGTTTGGAATTCTATGCAGGTGTATAGGCCGCGTCTTTTGGTAATAGAATTTAATCCTTCAATATCCAATGACGTTCTTTACGTACAGCAACGAGATGAAGAACAACAACGAGGATGCTCGTTACGTGCATTGATCGAACTTGGAAAGTTGAAGGGTTATGAGCTGGTTTGTGCAACACCCCTGAACGGATTTTTCGTTCTTAACGAAGATTATAAAAAATTTGGAATCGTGGATAATAGCATTAATGCAATGTATGAGCCTGTCATGGATGGACGTATTTTCCACGCCTATGATTCATCTGTACATGTTATCGGCATGCCAAATGCAATTTGGGACTGGTACGGATATGGTACAGACTGGTCGGAAAAAGATCTTAAGAGCCGCCTGAATATTTACAAGTAATCAAAACAGCTCAAGATCGTTAGCCAGCCTCAACAATTCGGGTCTCGCGGGTTATGTTGACGGACTTGCCCAGCATCAGGGATGCAGAACAATATTTTTCATGGGATAAACGGACGGCGTTTTCAACCTTGGCTTCTGTAAGGCCTGTTCCGGTTACGGTGAAGACCATGTGGATATCGGTGAAAACCTTCGGAATGGTTTCTGCCCGTGTGGCCTCCAGATCAACAACGCAATCGGTTACGGCTTCGCGAGATTTTTTAAGGATCATCACAACATCAATACCGGCGCATCCGCCAAGCCCCATAAGGATCATTTCCATGGGACTGGAGCCTCCCGATACCTTGCCCTCTGCTCCGGCAGAAGCATCCATGACGACACCGTGACCGGAGGTTGGCTGGCCAATAAACCGCAGGTCTTCAACCCACTTCACGCGTGCTTTCATTAATTTTGCCCCAGAAAAGATGTTGGAGGTTAATAATAATTCTAAATCTGATGCGGAAACTTATCGAGTTTGAATTGTGATGTCACGCAGAAGACAGATTAATCTGAACATCCAGCCAAACTGTGTCTGTTGTTATGACCAGAGCCTGTGAATTGATATTTTCCAATAATAACGTATCACGGTTTTCAAGATGAAATTGTTCACCAT
>JABJOR010000240.1 GCA_018664265.1 Rhodospirillales bacterium | reverse complement strand
ATCGATTTTGGGGAACATCCCTTGCCAATATTCATCACAAGGAAATGAAAGGGCACTCTGTCAACGACATCAGGCCCCATGAAATAGCCCAAAACGCAAAAAAATCTTATAATGAGATATGGCAACAGGCCAAACCAAGCATCAGGTCCCATTCTTATGTTTGGCAAGATGAAGATGCTATCGAAGATTTTATTCTACGATTACCAATTTCTGATAATGGCAAGGATGTGGACAAAATCATTACCATTATCGATACACCCGTGCAGTATGCCGCCTATCAGGAGAGCTTAAACAAGCCGCCCGAAGCACACTGTTAGGATAATTACCGGATCACAGTTGTCGGTGCATCACCGGGTCGAGCCATGGCTTTTGCGATGGAATCGACACTGATGCTGCCGATCGGTTTCCCATTGTCATCAACAACCGGCAAACACTGTGCTTCGCAAGACGTTACCAAAGGCAGAGCATCTTCCAGAGCCATTGTGGCATGCAAGCCACCCTCGACACCGCTCAGAATCTCACTATCCATAACTTTTTCAAGATGGACCACACGCCCGCGATTGATATCGCGAATGAAGTCGACGATATAATCATCGGCCGGGTTCATAACGATATCCTGCGGGCCACCTTGCTGGATCATCATGCCATCACGCAAGATCGCAATATGATCACCAATACGCAGGGCTTCATCCAGATCGTGGGTAATAAACACGATGGTTTTGTTGAGCTCGGTTTGCAGTTCAAGCAACATGGTTTGCATATCTGTTCTGATCAATGGATCAAGGGCACTGAAAGCCTCATCCATGAGCAGAATATCAGCGTCTGTTGCCAGTGCGCGTGCGAGGCCAACGCGCTGTTGCATGCCGCCTGATAGCTGGGTCGGGTAATGATCTTCAAATCCGCTCAGGCCAACTCTTTCAATCCAGCGCATGGCACGCTCTTTGATCTCGGCACTGGGAAGTTTTTGAATATTCAAACCATAAGCCACATTATCAAAGACTTTTCTGTGTGGCAGCAATCCAAAACGCTGGAACACCATAGAAATATCATGACGGCGATAGTCCTGAAGCTCCGCATCATTAAGATGTACGATATCCTTTCCATTAACCAGAATTTCCCCGGCTGTGGGATCAATCAATCTGTTCAAGTGTCTGATCAGGGTTGATTTGCCGGACCCGGACAGGCCCATAACAACGTGCAACTTGCTGGTTTCAATATCAAGATTGATATCCTTGAGGCCAAGAACATGTCGGTATTCTTCCAGCAATTGCTGTTTTCCTACACCGTCTTTAACCAGATTAACCATACGATCTGCTTCGGAGCCAAAAATCTTGTACAGACCCTTGACCGAAATTTTAATGTTATCGCTCATGAGTGTTCATTCCGTCTGTGTTCTTGCAATCTGTGACCATAGGCTTGCGATACCCGATCAAATATAATGGCCAACGCAACAATTGCCAAACCGTTGAACAGTCCCATAGAGAAATACTGATTGGTAATAGCCTTGAGCACGGGCTGACCCAGCCCCTTTACCCCGATCATGGAGGCAATAACCACCATGGCCAGTGCCATCATAATTGTCTGGTTGATACCAGCCATAATATTTGGCATAGCGAGCGGGATCTGAACCCCGAACAGTTTTTGCGACGGGCTGGCACCAAACGCTTGGGCAGCTTCCAGCACTTCCTTATCCACCAAACGAATGCCTAAGTTGGTCAGACGGATAATTGGCGCAACAGCGTAGATAACAACGGCAATCAAACCGGGAACCTTACCAATTCCAAGCAGCATCACAACCGGGATCAAGTACACAAAGCTCGGCATGGTCTGCATTACATCCAGAATTGGTGTAACAATTGCCTGGGCTCGATCTGAGCGAGCCATCAAAATGCCCAGCGGCAATCCAATTGCAATGGACATCAATGTGCACACCGTAATAATACTCAGCGTACGCATGGTGTTGTCCCACATGCCAAAGTAGCCGATCACAAGAAACGACAGGATGACGCCAACGACAACCTTGATGCTGCGGCTGCCCGCCCAGGCAAGAGCTGACATAGCTATAATAACAATAAACCACGGTGCACCGAGAAGAAGCTTCTCAAGCCATACCAGAAAAAATAATAACGGATCGAAAAGGTTTTCGATCAGTTGGCCATATTCTCTTGAAAATGATTTAAATCCAGCGTCAATGCCCTTGTTGAGCATGCGCAAATCCACACGATCCATGGCCGGGAAATCTATTAGCCAGCTTGTTTCATCTGCCATAATTTATCTCTGTAATAATTAAAAAATATAAATAAAAAAACCCGGTGGCATTTCACCACCGGGCCTCTCTGATTTCTTTTAGAGAGCAGCCTTAACTTTGGCAGCAACCTCAGAAGACACCCAAGGTGTCCACATATCTTCGTTATCCTTCAGGAATTTTTCAGCAGCTTCTTCGCCACCAACCTGATTGTCATCAATCCATTTCAGGAAGCCGTTCAAGAACTTATTCTTGTAAGACCGGTTTGAGACATAGGAATAAGCTTCAGGTGAACGCTCAGCAAAACCTTTGGAAACCAACGTGTAAACATCAGAAACCGGGAAGGTGTTGGGTTTTGGATCAAGACATTCAATGTCTGTACCAATACAAGATGTCCAGGCAGTAACTTCATGCTCAACACCCATATCAACCTTGGCCATATCGAATTTGCCTAGGAAAGCTGTTGGGGCCCAGTAGTAGCCGAACCAGCCTTCTCCACGCTCATATGCTTTAGACATAGAACCATCAAGACCGGCAGCAGACCCTGGATCACCTAAATCAAATCCAGCTTCATCAAGTTTAAATGCCTTATGCAAGTTGGTATTGGCGATCTGACAGTTCCAGCCTGCAGGGCAGCCCATAAACATAGCACGGGATGAATCTTCCTTGCTTGGGAACAGTTCTGGATGCTTCAAAATACCTGCAAGCGTTGCCAGTTCAGGGTTCTTGTCGACCATGTACTGAGGAATCCACCAGCCTTCTTCGCCACCATCAGCGAAAACAGGACCAGCGTATTCAACCTTGCCTTCTTTAATAGCCGCAGCGACCACTTCACGAATGGAGTTGATCCACAGCTCAGGGGCAATATCCGGCTCGGCTTTTTCAATCATGGACGCACTGGTTGGCATGGTATCGCCAGGAACCAGTTCGGCGTCACAGCCATAACCATTTTTCAAAATAAACTGATCGATATAGGCAAAAGTAGCTGCCGACGACCAGTTCATTTCTGCAATGGTTACCCGACCACAATCGGCGGATGCCGGTGACCCAAGACCGATGGCCCCGGCCGCAATTAACAAACCTGCCAATAATTTCTTCATATCTGTTATCCTCCCTATGGATAGTAATTATCATTTTTGGCTTCAAATAAACCGATAGACTGCTGTACAGTAATTAATCGCACAGACTTAAAAACGCAGACAATTTATCAACGCTTTTTTCGCATACAGTCAAAATCAAACACTGCCACATCCTGCCACGTAAACCTGAAAAAACCTAGTTTTACGTAACATATTTAACATGTCAAATTTATTGTCACAAATTCAACACATAATGTCGTGTTTTAGATTTAAACCAATATATCATTAACCTCATACAATACGTGACGAACTTCTCCATCAAACATTGGAACAAAATTATTTAAGTCATCTCGCGCTGCATATCGGATTTCCGATTGTAACGCAGCATCCAAATCTTCGCGGGTGTTAAATCCCAGCTCAAAAGTCAAATAGTAAGGTGGTTCCGCGTCGTTCCACTGAACCCCTTTTAAATACCGTAATGAGACAAGGCCCGGATATTTCGCGACCATCGGCATGTGGGTTTTTTCCACATGTGCATCGAAAGCCTTGCGGTTTTCATCCGAAATTGTTCCCAAATAGTGAGCGCAGAGTACAAACATGATCTATCGCTCCCTATTCAATTTCAAATATACCGTCGAGCTCGACAGGCACACCCAGAGGCAGCGAGCTGACACCAACCCCGACACGGGTATGCTTGCCGGATTCGCCAAAAATTTCTGCCATCATGTCAGATGCAGCGTTCATCACCCGGGGGTGGTCCAGAAAGTCCGGTGTGCTGTTGAAAAAGGCATTCAGGCGAACAACCTGCTTCACCCGGTCCAGATCACCATCACAGGCGGCCTTTACCTGGGCAAGCACATTAACGGCACACAACCGGGTTGCGGCCTCGCCATCTTCGAGGCTCAGATCATCACCAAGACGGCCTTTATATTTGACTTTACCATCTTCCAGAGTGACTTGCCCCGCGACCACAACAAGGTTTCCCGTAATGCAGTAGGGCTGATAGCTGGCCACCGGCACTGGTGGTTCAGGAATGACTATTCCCAGCTCTGCAAGACGTGCATCAATTCTTCCCGCCATTTAATTTCCCCAAATCTAAAAGATATAATTTCAGGAGATTATTGGACGGTCATTGGATCAATAATACAATTTCAAAAATTGCATTGATTATTTAGATTTTCTTATAAGTCATTTTGTCAGGTGAAATCCTGAACTGGTCAGAGCCTTGCGAACCGTATTGGTTTGGCCCGGATCTGTTGCGCCATTATCCAGCGCAAAGGCAACGGCTTCTTCCCGGATACGTCGGATTTCTGCCTTGTCACCTCGATTGGGAGTTGCCCATTCACAGCGCGCACCATCACCAAACTCAACGATGAGCTTATTGCTTTCAACTTTGGCAGACATTCTTTTCGTAGAATAGCGCACATCGCCACGACCAACACGTCCACCTCCACGCGCACGTTGAACCGGATGTTCTGCGGGTGGCAGATCAAACACACGACGCAGAACATCGTCTTCGGTCTCGCCAAACTTGCCACGCCCGGCGATAGCGTCCCAGACTTTACCAGAAATACGAATTGTTTTCATAACAGACTCCTTTTCCACTATCCACTTATTATAATAGTGAATAGTGGAAAAGTAAATCAGATTGTCTCAATCACCTTCGGGATTCTCCCACGCAAGGCTTCCCAGACCTTACGAGCCCCCGTCGAAAGCGGCTCGTTTCGGCGGCGAATAAGACATAATTTTCGCTCGACAACAGGATTAACCAACGGCAAAAATACCAGATCACTGTCTATGTCGCTCGGCTTTGCCAGCTCTGGCAGGACGGTCACCCCCAATCCTGCGCGCGCCATTTCCAACAACGTCACCATGACCAGAACTTCACCAGCCGGTGTTGCCAGCAAATTATCCAGCTCCGGCCTTTCTTTCAATGTGGTATAGACACCCGTGTCGGAGGCCATAATAAACAGCTTTTCCGGATCGAGATCATGCCAGGAAATCGCCCCTTTCTTTTTTGTCAGCGGATCATCTCTGCGGCACACCACACCTACCCGATCCCGGGTAAGGGGGACATATTCCAGCTCGGGATAATCATGCCACATGTTGCTGATGCCAAAATCAACTTCATTTTCGCGAATTTGGCGATGCAATCCCCGAGCATTGTCATCACGCAAAACAATTCGGGTATCGGGGTTGGCATCGTGAAATTGTTTCATGATAGGTGGCAGAAGGCGAATAGCCACAGACGGTAAAACAGCAACCCGTACAATACCGCCCAATTGAGACGCAGACAAATGCATGGCCGAAATCATCCGGTCGAATTCTTCCACCACGTGACGGGCATGGCCCAAAAACTTCTCACCATCGGCGGTCATTTGAACCTGGCGAGTAGTGCGGTTAAGCAAGGTTACGCCCAGGTCTTCTTCAAGTTGGCGCATGGTTACAGTTAACGAAGACTGTGACAGCAGCAATTGTTCCGCTGCGCGAGTGAAATTCCCTGCCTCGGCCACGGCAATAAAGACCCGGAGATGACGTAAATTAATTGCTGTTTTCATAGAATTAGCCCCCTCTCGCTATTCATTAGATTTATTCAATAATACACATGATTTTTGAATTTATCAAATCAACATAAATCGTGTCACATGCAAAACAGCAAGCATTAATTTGAAATGGGGATATTGACATGGCGGATATGAGCATTGAATTTTCAGGTATAACACTGAAAAACCCGGTAATTGTGGCTTCGGCTGAACCCAGCAACAGCGTTGAAAATATCAAGCAATGCATTGATTATGGTGCAGGTGCCGTAATCACCAAGACCATTGGTGATATTCCCGGCATGCAGATGCTGACGAAAAATTCCAAATACGCCATTTTGAATGATCAGGGCAAGATCATCAAAGGTAAGGTACCGCGTTCATTTGTGTTCTATTCTCGTTCCGGCTACATCAGCGAAGAAGCCGAAGACTGGATTTCCATCCTTAAGGAAACACAAGCCTACGCCGAAGAACATGGCTCTGCCATTATTGCCAATATCGCCTCGGGTACCATGGAAGGCTGGATCGAGCTTGCCAAAATGTGCGAGGACTGTGGTGTTCCTATGCTGGAAGTTAATTACCAATGCCCTCACCCCGCCGGAATGAGCGAAGGTGCTGAAGGGGCCTGGATTGCCCAGGACCCGAATGTTACAGCCGAAGTAACTCGCCGCATTGTCGAGGCCGTCAATATTCCTGTCATGGTCAAGTTGACCCCAGAAACCAACCGCATGACAGAAATTGCCAAAGCCGCCATGGATGCAGGTGCCGCCAGTGTGGCCGTGAATTCGCGCTTCGTCGGCTTCGCCGTAGACATTGATAAGGCGGAGCCCTACATCGGTGGCCCGGCCGGAGTTGGTGGGCCATGGGTCAAATACATCACCCAGCGCTGGGTCAATGACATCTACGGCAAGCTGGGCTGTGACATTTCCGGTTCCAACGGTATCTTTGACTGGCGCGATGCAATCGAGTTCATCATGAGCGGTGCGCGCGTCATGCAGGTCGGCTCTGTTTTGATGTTAAAAGGTATCGAGTGGTTGCCCAAGGTCATCGACGGCATGGAAAAATTCCTCGACGACAAAGGCTATCCAAGCGTCGAGAGCATTCACGGAATTGCCTCAAAGAAAGCGCTGATGACGCCTGCAGAAATGTTCGCCATGGAGCCGCTCTATTGCGAGATCGATACTGAAAAGTGTCAATTTCCGAAATGCTCCATCTGCATTCGGATGTGTTTCTACGACTCTCTGTTTTCTGGTGATCAGGATGTTATCACCACACCAGACACCTGCATCGGGTGTGAGCTATGCAATAACGTCTGCCCGTTTGATGCCATTACCATGAAACCTAAATCAGAACTGGACGTGTTAGCGGCTACAGGGTAATGCCCAATTCGCCATATTGACCTTCCCTGCTTCAAACGATTCTGGTAGAATTCGTTAGGTTGTGCAAAAGAGGGGTAAGAATGGCAGTTTGGAAAGAAACTGAAAATTGGGCATTTGAATATTTTGATATAAATGAAAAATTGCCAAAAATTGCCCCATTTGAATCATTTATAGATCTGTGGCAGGAAAAACGAGGCACCCGGTTGGCGCCTGCCTGGAATGATTTTCAATTGGAAGACCTCACCGAATGGTGGGGTTCAGTGATTGTTCTTGATTGTCAACAAACCCCGTTTGATTTTTGTTACAGGTTGTTTGGAAGCAATGCCGTGCAGTTGTTCGGGCTCGACATTACCGGGAAATGGGCATCCGAATTGATTGGCGGTGAATATGACCTCGAAGACGATATCCCGTTTTATGAAATGCTGGTTCAGAATCCATCCATGTCCTACACCTACGGATCAATCCACTGGCAAAACAGGCACCATATAAAATGTGCCTTCCTTGAATTACCACTGTCTGATGACAATAAAACCATAACCAACATGATTTCCATTCTGCACCATGACGGAGTGCAATAAGAGTTACTTTTTGTGCCTGATCGGATGTGATTGACAGTTTGATTATCCGGCAGCATTCTCATTCCATCATAATTAAGGAGAGGGAATCCTCATGTTCGATAATCTGCAATCAGGAGTCTGGAGCTTTCCAATCCCCATCCATTTTGGGCCAGGCAGCATCAACCAACTTAGCGAAATTGCTCGGGCTGGCGGCATATCTCATCCTTTAATTGTGTCCGATTCCAGCACGGCTGACCTGCCTTTCATATCAGAGATTATGAACAGCCTTAAAACAGACGGGCTTGATCCGCATCTGTTTTCAGATTTCTCCCCCAATCCAACCGATACTGAGTGTGATCTGGGCGGACAGGCTTTTCGCGAGCATAATTGTGACAGTGTTATCGCCATTGGCGGTGGCAGCTCCATGGACGCAGCAAAGGGCATTGGCCTGATTGCCCACAAGAATCGAGAACATTTTTGGGCCTTCGATAGCGAAGTCGAGCCCATGCCAATTGGGCAGGCTGGGCCGTTTGCACCATTGATTTGTGTTCCGACCACCTCCGGCACAGGGGCCGAGACCGAGGCTACTGGCATGGTAACCAACACAACCAACCATGAAAAACGCTGTGTTTATCATCCGGATTATCATCCGGTAGCTTGTATTCTGGACGCAGAACTGACCGTTGGCTTGCCGCAAAACCTGACGGCCTGGACAGGCATGGACGCTATTGTTCATGCGATTGAGGCCTATCTGGTGCCAGCACATCATCCCTTATGCGATGGTGCGGCGTTGCAGGCTCTGGAGCTAATGGCTCCTGCCATTAAACGTGTTTATCACGACGGCACAGATATTGAAGCGCGTCATGCCATGATTGTCGGCTCGTGCCTCGCCGGTATTGCATTTATAAAAGGGCTGGGCCTTGTTCATTCCACCAGCCACATGGTTGGCGGCTTGCATGATACACAACACGGCCTGACCAATGCTGTAGTCCTGCCTGCAGCCCTGCGCTACAATCGTTCCGTTATTGAAGATAAAGCCGCCACCATGGCTCGTATTTGCGGCGCTAAAACACATGATTTCGATGGCTTTTATAACTGGGTGATCGACCTTCTGAGCGAATTTGATATACCGCACAGCCTGGCTGAGCTCGGTGTCAAAGTGGAAGAAGCCGATCAACTGGCATTGATGATGACCCATGATGGTTGCCTGCCGACCAATCCATTGCCACTGGATGAAGCCCAATGTAAAGAATTTGTATTGGCTGCGATTGAAAAGACTTGGTAAGAAGCCGGGTTTCTAGAGTGTGTAGTGTTTAGGCAGATTGCTCTAGGCATGCAGAACTTTGGCTGATTTCAGGAATAAAGAAAATAACTCTGACTGAGACGATATTTCCAGTTTCGCATACGCACGTTTACGATGGGTTTTCACTGTGGTGATGGAAATATTCAGGTTGAGAGCTATGGATTCTGAAGAGTGCCCGCGCATGACGTATTGAATGACTTCACATTCTCGCTGCGACAGCAGTTCAGAACCGAAAGACTCAAACACCTCATCCATACTGCTATCTCGTGGATTGGCCAAAAGCTTGTCACTATGCAGTTGCCAATACTTGCGTAATATTGCACAAATAACCTGTGATCTGGCATGCAGGATGTTCATATGGTCTTCGTCGAACCCACCATCCTGAATTCTGTTGAACAAGGCAATTTCGACGGTCACATCTCCAATGGGTACGGCAATATTGATTTCTTCAAAACCCTTGGGCCAACCCACCGTCGTGTAACCGATTTCCTCATCAGGAGCCGGAATTGCTTTGTGGTCGTCGTAGGTCTCGTTGGGAAAATAACCATCGGGAGCTAAATCCCGTATTCGGTAAAGCCCCTCTTTAATTCCATTGAGATGCGCCAGATAAAAAGGGTTCACCACGTATGAACTGCTAATATAATTATCAATGCCCGATTTTGCTGCCGAGTTTGGAAACGTATCATAAATGCAGATCGGTCGTGACCGGCCACGATTGACAAAGACTGTCGACATGGAAAAAGGAACCAGCACAGCAAGCCCCTCGATCAACAGTTTTGGTAAATCATCACTATCAATATGATCAATGATTTTGGCTAATTCGCTGTTCCAGCGCACTTCGCGCGTCACATCGTTTCCGGAGTTAACAGTCATATCGGATGGGAATCATTCTGGTTTAAGGTTTTCAGGATAACCTTTATATTGGTTGTCCTTCTCAGGGAGGATATACCACTCTTCCTAACACGCATAGTCTTTCGTCATATAAAAACCCAGACACTAGGATAGATACTCTATGACAAACATTGATATTGATAAAATCCGCGCTCAATTTCCTGCCATTGCTAAGAACAGCGGCCCGGATGCACCCGTTTTCTTTGATAACCCCGGCGGCACACAAGTCCCGCAAATGGTTATTGATGCCATTACCGATTGCCTGATAAATGCCAATGCAAATCTGGGTGGCCACTTTACGACAACCCAAAAAGCCGGGGACATTTATGAGCAGGCACATTTGGCCATGGCCGATTTCGTCAATGCCCGCTCACCCCAGGAAATTATTTTTGGTCAAAATATGACCACTCTGACATTCCATATTTCGCGCTCCATCGGTCATATGTTCGAAGATGGAGACGAGATCATCCTGACCCACATGGAACACGATGCCAACGTTTCCCCGTGGTTGATGATGGCACGCGATCATGGCCTGGAAGTCAAATGGCTGCCGTTTGATACGGAAACCTATGAGTTTGATCTGGACGAACTTGATAAACTGATCAGCGACAAAACCAAACTGGTCTGTATCGGCCATGCCAGCAATATGACCGGTACCATCAACGATGTAAAAGACGTCTGCCAGCGCGCCCACGCCGCTGGTGCCCTGGTTTATGTGGATAGCGTACAATACGCACCCCACGGCGTTATCGACGTACAGGAACTGGGTTGCGATTTTCTTATTTGCTCACCCTATAAATTTTTTGGTCCTCACATGGGTGTGCTTTGGGGCCGTCTCGATATCCTCAACCAGCTAGAGCTGTACAAGGTTCGCCCGGCAGGATCAGAATCTCCTGATTGTTTTGAGTCAGGCACCCTGAGTCACGAAGCCATGGCAGGCGTCACCGCCACCGTAAACTATTTTGCCTGGGCCGGCCGTGAAATTGCCGATGAGCATTACCGCACCCGTTACGCAGATACCGGCAACGAACGCCGCCAGCTAATTTGTGCCGGCATGCATGCCCTCAGTGATTATGAACTCCCCATGACCAAGCGCCTTATCGAAGGGCTTACAGAAATGCCCGGCGTAAAGGTTCACGGCATCACCAGTTCCAACGCCTTGGCAAGACGGGTTCCAACAGTTTCATTCACCGCAGAAGGCTTCGAGCCATCTGATGTTTCCGCCAAGCTAGCCGAACAAGACATCTATGTCTGGGATGGCCACAATTACGCCATTGAGCCCGCCGGGCAACTTGGCCTGATGGACAAAGGTGGTGTGGTTCGTGTCGGTTTGGCCCACTACAATACCATAGATGAAGTGGAACGTGCCCTGAAAGCTATCGCTGAGCACCTCACTCGATAGCAACTGCCACCTTGAAATTACCCATGAATATTTCCACATAGTATAGTGGAGGTGTTCATGGATCCGTTACTTCAAGGAAGCATACGCAAGCAGGCCATCGCTGAACTCGATGGCTGGATGGATATGAGCGACGAGAGTTTTGAAGTCGAGGCACGGGATGCCATCCGCAAACATTTTGATTTCAAAAACTTCAGTGAGGCTTTTGCTTTTATGACACACGTTGCCATGAAAGCAGAAAAAATGAATCACCACCCGGAATGGTGCAACTCTTATAACAAGCTGCGCGTTACCCTGACGACCCACACATCAAAAGGTGTCACTGATCTGGACATCAAACTGGCAAAATTTATGGACGCGCTCTGATGAATGCAAAAAGCCCGGAACAGCCTGAAGCTATCAACTGATCCAGTCTTTATCTTTCTTTAAATTATGCCTTAACCAGGCTGACGTATTTTCTGCAAAAATTCATCGACAGTTGATTTTAGTGATTCCGACTGACCAGACAAATCCTTGGCGGCTCCCTGAATCTCCTGCGCTGCCGAGCCGGTTTCTCCGGCGGCTGCGGTGACGCCTGTAATGTTCGTTGAAACATCCCCCGTGCCCCGTGCAGCCTGCTCTACATTACGAGAAATTTCCTGCGTTGCCGCCGATTGTTGCTCAACGGCACTGGCAATGCCTGTTGCAATCTCATCGACCTGGCCAATGGTTGTTCCGATGCCCTCAATTGCTCCGGCGGCACTTTCCGTTGCGCCCTGAATTTCAGCAATCTGTTCGCTAATCTGTTCAGTCGCTTTAGCTGTCTGATTGGCAAGGTTTTTCACTTCTGCCGCCACAACAGCAAATCCTTTGCCAGCATCCCCGGCACGCGCGGCTTCAATCGTTGCATTCAAGGCCAGCAAATTGGTTTGCTCGGCAATATCTGTGATAAGTTCTACCACTTCTCCAATACGCTTTGAGGATTCGACCAAGCCTTGAATTGTTTCATGGCTGGTTTTTGCTTCTTTTACTGCGTTGGCTGAAATCGTCGATGATTCGGAAACCTGTCGGCTAATTTCGCTAATGGAGGAACTTAGCTGCTCGGCAGCAACGGCTACCGTATGAACATTACTGGAAGCCTCTTCTGAAGCCGTAGCCACATTCATGGATTTCTCATTGGTGCTTTCGGCTGTAGAGGCCATCAGATTGGAAGCCGTCAACATTTGTCCAGCTGAATCCGATACAGATCCCACAATGGCACTAATCTGTAGTGGTTCAAACTCACCCGTAACTTCGGTCAGGAATGCAAGCTTGCGTTCATTCTCTTCGCGCTCAACACGCTCTCTTTCGTCTTTGCGTTTGCGGGAGGCTTCTTCCAGTTCCACGCCATGCACTCTTTCCTGCTCGGCCGTAACGCGCAACTCCTCTGCTTCTTCTGCCAGACGTTTGTTTTCAATCCCGGCTTCTTTAAAGATTTGTACAGCCTTAGCCATATCGCCGATCTCATCATGGTTTTCCTGTGCCGGGATACTCACCTCGAGATCACCATTGGCAAGACGCCCCATGGATTCCGTCATACTTTTGACAGGCCCTGCAATTGCGCGCCCAACAAAGAACGCAATGCCAATTCCGATTAGCATTCCGATAACCACAAAACCTGAAATCATGGAATAGGTATTGGTGACAGTGCTTTCATTGTCGCCTTGACGAACCACCATCAAGTCTTTCTCAACATCCGTGAATTCCGCCATTTTTGCGCGAAATTTTTCAAAGAATACCTTACCCCGGGCCTCACCAATCAGATCTGCCATGTCATCCATGGTTTTTGCATCACCAATTTGACGACGCAGCGCTATTGTGGGTTCGGTCACATTGGATTTCCAATCTGCAATGACCTGCGACATTTCCTGTAACAAGGCAACTTGGTCAGTATCGTCACTTATCGTTTCTTGCAACTCATCAACCAGACCATCAAACCGTTCACTGCCTTTCGTATAGGGGGTCAGAAACCCTTCTTTACCCGCCAGCAGATAGCCCCGCATTCCGGTTTCCATATCAACAGCGGCAGCCAGAACACTGTTTGCCATCCCGATAACCACATAGCTGCGTGCGACGCGGGCTTCATTTTTAGCCATGGTTGCAAGATTTTCAGAGACAGCGACCCCCGCTGCCTTTGCCGCTTTTTGGCGTTCATTCATCAAAATTAATTGCGCATCACCAAACCTCTGGATCATTGAATTGAACGCAGTGAAATATTTTTTGCCTTTTTTCTGTTTAACCAAGACCTCAACTTCTGATGACGCAAGAGCCCCATCATTTACCTGTCGACGAAGGTCCATGGCTGGCATTGCTATCTTTTCATCCCACAGACGGAGGACTTTCTCGATTTTAGCCATCGCTTTGGCCTGTTTTGGATCATCGGCGAGGGTTTCCTGCAATGTCTTGGTTTCAGCGAAGAAGAAGGACTTGGTGCCGTTATAAGGCCCGATATGTTCATCTTCGCCCGTCAGCAAGAACCCTCGAAGAGAAGATTCCATAGTGATAACGTGCGACTTCAATCTCGCCGTACTGGCTAGAACATCATTGGTAATATCGACCCACTTAGCGGTTTCCTCGACTTGGGCAAACTTTTCAGCAACAGACGTCTTTGCAGCTTCAAACTCGGCGCGACGTGTATCAAGAAGTTTTACTTCACGATCAATAAAGCTGGAAATTTTATTTCGGAAATCTTCAAAATATACTTTGCCGCGTTCTTCACCAACCAGATCTGCCATATCGTTCATGGTTTTTGCATCACCAATGCTGCGACGTAAGGCAATGTTTGGTTCAGTTACATCACTTTGCCAGGATTTTAAAATTTTCTCGGCCTCGATCAATCTATCAACCTGGTCCGGTCTGTCGCTGACTGAGTCCTGCAATGCCTCAAAAGACTTGTAGGTTTCGGCCTCGCCTTGCTTGTATGGATCAAGAAAACTTTCCTGCCCGGCCAGCAAATACCCGCGCATACTGGTTTCCATATCAACGGCTGAGCTAACAATATCTTTAACATCAGAGAGCGCCACATGCGTGCGGTCCACTTTTTTATTGGCGTCCATAATCGAGCCAATATTAAAGATCACAAGGCCCGCAAGCATTGCAAGCAGGACCAAAGGCGAACAGGCTCCGAGCAATATTTTAGTTTGGGTTTTCAGATTGGAAAAACTAAAGGCACTGGATGTTTGCATATCATATACTCAAATCAATAGAACGACGAGCCTGCCTGAGTTTATCAAAGACATGGCTATAAAAAACCTAATGTGCATCAATCACACAAATTGACACATCAAAATAGGCTGCTTTGTTCCTTAAATTCAGAGTATTTAATTACTCTTTGCATTTATAAATGTTGTTTATATTTATTGTTCAGTAATACAATTCTAAAGTCCTAGACAATACCCCGGAAGATGTACCACCCCCTAAACTCAAAATAAATTTTGAATCTTATATAACAACTGATCTAATTATAATTCTCTCTAGAAAAGAGTCTATACTACAAACGAGTCTATTTGTGACATATCTATTTTGAGATAGGCCTTTCTGCTTACGGGCTTTAACCGAACAACCCGGCGTATTCTTCGCGCAAGGCTTTTTTCTGAACCTTGCCCATGGTGTTGCGGGGCAGGTTATCCACAAAGAAAACTTTTTTAGGCTGCTTAAACTTTGCCAATCGCCCTTTAAGAGCTGCGATAATATCAGCGGCTTCAACCATAACCCCAGCTTGTTTTACAACCACGGCGACAACCCCTTCACCAAAATCAGGGTGAGCAATTCCGATCACAGCAGATTCAACAACGCCTTCGATTTCGTCAATCTCAGTTTCAATTTCCTTGGGATATACGTTGAATCCCCCAGAAATAATCAAATCCTTGGCCCGGCCGACAATTGAAATACGCCCGTCCTCATCCATTTTTGAAACATCGCCGGTAATAAAAAAGCCATCATCCCGAAATTCCAATGCGGTTTTTTCCGGATTTTGCCAATAGCCGGAAAACACATTAGGGCCTTTTATTTCGAGCGTTCCGGGTTCGCCACGCGGCAGTTCCACCCCGCCATCATCACACACCCGTGCCTCAACTCCGTGCAGTGGGTACCCCACAGAACCAGCGATTCGCGCACCGTTATCCGAGTTGTAAGGATTTGAGGTGATCATTCCAGCTTCCGTCATTCCGTAGCGTTCCAGAATGCGCTGCCCGGTACGGTCTTCAAATTCGCTAAATGTTTCAGCCAGAAGGGGAGCGGAGCCCGCAACAAACAAGCGCATGTGTTCGCTCAGGGAACGATCAAACCGCTGATCCCCCAACAAGCGCACATAGAACGTAGGAACCCCCATCATCACCGTTGATTTGGGCAATAAAGCAAGAACGGTTTCAATATCAAACTTGGGCAAGAACCACACTTTGGAGCCATTCAGCAAGGCACAATGCAAGGCCACAAACAGGCCATGCACGTGATAAATTGGCAAGGCATGCAGCAACACATCACCGGGAACGAAACCCCACATTTTGTGTAACGCCACAGCATTGGAAGCCAGATTATCGTGGCTCAGCATGGCACCCTTGGAGCGTCCTGTGGTCCCCGAAGTATAAAGAATCGCGGCAATATCGCTGCCTGCGCACTGTGCCACATTGTCATCAACCACAGTGTCTACCAGTGCGCTCATAAGCGAGCCTGTGCCATCTGCACCCAAACTCAAGACCCGAGCAACACCATGGGTTTCGGCTATGCCTTGTAATTCATTCAGAACGTGAGATGCGCAAACCAGCACCCGAGGTTTGGCATCACCAACAAAATAATCCAGCTCGGCTGATGTATAGGCTGTATTCAGCGGGATATAGATCGCTCCGACGCGCAGGCACGCCAGATACAGGGCGACTGCCTCGGCTGATTTTTCAACCTGGACCACCACCCGATCACCGGGCTCAACACCACTTGCGCGTAATAAATCCGCCATTCGCCCAGACCCTGATGCCAGATCACCATAACGCATCACCTTGCCATCAGGGGATTCCAGAAAAACAGCCTTTTCATCAGCAGGGAACTTTGAAGCAAGCAGGGCATACAGATTGGCGTTGGACATTACAGGTCTTTCAAAATCGTTATTATTTTTTAGTCATGGCCGATATCAACTGGCCGATGATGTCGTAACCCACTCTGTCCGGGGTTTCCAGTCCCTGCCCGGCAAAAAATGTACTTTCATCAGGAATTCCCAAACGCCTTAACAAAATTTCGACAGTATGCGAAATTTGCGCCTCTTCGCCTTCCGGGAAGGCCGGTTCGCCGCCGCCAAGTTGAACAATACCCCTCTCGAAAGTCGATACCGGAACCGCAATTCCCTGAACCGGGCGAAGCTCCTTGGTGGTTGCCACATGGATTGCCGCCAAATAGGGTTTTCCCTCATGATAATAAAAAATGGGTGAGCCTGAATCGCCGGGAACCGCATCACAGCGATGAACCAGCAATGCACGCTTCTTGCCATCTGCAAACTGATCCACATCCCGCCTGAGAATCGGGCACCCGATATGGGCGCTCAGGACGGTCTTGCTGTCTTTGCTGTAGCCAGCCTGAACGAAGCTTTCATCAAGCCCTTTACCCTGAAAGGCATCGCGAACCCCAATCCATCCTGTCTGATAGCCAATGGCCTCATTAAGCTGGATGAAGGCCCAGTCATGAAAAGCCATGCGGCGAGACGGTTTTGCCTGCTCGTCATAGCCATTTGGAATAATGTAATTTTTTGCTGTGGTGTGCGCCGCATACTTGCCATTTCTGAACCCTGCCACGAAATGCACCTGAGGTGCTGGCACATACCACATTTTCCGCTTGTCATAGAGACAGTGCGCCGCCGTAACCGCCAACGAAGGGCCGACAAGAACCCCTGTACAATGTCCACCGGTTTCCGTATTCACCCGCCCGACGGCGCGCCACGGATATTCGCCAGAGGGCATAACAAGGCGATCATCGCGCCCCTTGATGCCATCAAGGATTTCAGCGGCTTGCAATTCTGGCGCAAACAGTGTCGAAAATCCGACAATCAGGATTAAAATAAGTCGATTCATCTGCAAAGACTGCCATAAATTGCAGAAAAGTAAAATCCGTTAACGCACAAGACTTGCCATTCCTCATCGACGAAACGATACTCTGCCCAATTGTTACACCCTAAGGACCGATAGCTCATGACGACCTCAACCGACACCCCGCTCTGGACGCCAGATACGCTGAATGCCAGCCAGACCCATATGCATGCCTTCATGGATTTCATGACAGAACGTTTCGCACTGGATGATGGCGACTATGAGGCCCTTTGGGAGTTTTCCATTGAAGATCGTGAAGTGTTCTGGGACACCTTTCGCAAATTTGCCAATTTGCGAGCCTCTCACTGGGGTGACAAGATTTGCAGCAATGCCAATCAGATGCCCGGCGCCAAGTGGTTTCCCGATGCTCGTCTGAATTATGCCGAAAATATGCTGAATCGTCGCGACGAAGGCGAAGCCATGGTTTTTCGGGGTGAAGATAAGGTTGAAAGCCGCCTGAGTTGGGCCGAGCTTTACAATCAGGTTTCCGTATTGGCTCAGGGCATGCGCCGGGAAGGCATTGAGCCTGGAGACCGGGTCAGTGGATACATGCCCAACATGCCCGCCACCATCATCGCCATGCTGGCGACCAGCTCTATCGGTGCAGTCTGGTCGTCTTGCTCACCGGATTTCGGTGTTCAGGGTGTGCTGGACCGCTTTGGCCAAATCGAGCCCAAGCTGGTAATCAGTGTGGATGGCTATTTCTACAATGGCAAAAGTCACTCCATGCGCGAAAAATTGACTGAGGTCATGGCTGGTTTGCCTTCTGTCAGCAGCCTTCTGATTGTGCCCTATACCACAGAGACCCCGGACATCAGCACTATTCCAAAAGCTGTTTTGCTGGACGAATTCACAGAAGATTTCCGCCCGAAAGATATTGAATTCGAACAATTACCCTTCGATCACCCGCTGTTTATCATGTACTCATCCGGCACCACGGGTGTGCCGAAATGCATCGTCCATGGCGCTGGAGGAACCCTGATTCAGCATGCCAAGGAACATATGCTGCACAGCGATATCCACCCCGATGACAGGGTATTTTATTTCACCACTTGTGGCTGGATGATGTGGAACTGGTTGGCCAGTGTTCTGGGACGCGGAGCAACCTTGTTGCTTTATGATGGATCACCGTTTTACCCCGATGGCAATGTTATCTGGGATTACGCCCAGGAAGAACGCATGACGTTCTTTGGCACGTCGGCCAAGTATATCGACGCCCTTGCCAAAAGCGGCATCAAGCCACGCGAGACCCATAACCTGAAAACCTTGCGCGCCATGGCATCTACCGGGTCACCACTGGCCCCGGAAAGCTTCGATTATGTCTATAACGACATTAAACAGGATATCCATCTGGCCTCCATCGCAGGCGGCACAGATATCGTCAGTTGCTTCATGCTCGGCAACCCGGCAGCGCCTGTCTACCGTGGTGAAATTCAGTGTCGTGGCCTCGGTATGGCTGTTGATGTTTTTGATGACGAGGGCAAGCCGGTTCGTGGTGATAAGGGTGAGCTGGTCTGCACTGTGCCTTTCCCATCCATGCCCGTAGGGTTTTGGAACGACGAGGACGGCGCCAAATATCACAGCGCGTATTTTGACCGTTTCGATAATATCTGGTGTCACGGCGATTATGTGGAACTGACGGCAAACAATGGCATTGTCATTTATGGCCGTTCCGACGCCACATTGAATCCCGGTGGTGTTCGCATTGGAACCGCCGAGATTTATCGCCAAGTGGAACAACTTGATGATGTGGTTGAAGGCATTGTTATCGGACAGAGCTGGGATAATGATGTCCGGGTTGTGTTGTTTGTGCGGCTTCGTGATGGCGTTGATCTTGATGATGCTTTGCAAGACACCATTCGCAAACAGATCAAGGCCAATTGCACACCGCGCCATGTCCCGGCCAGAATTATTCAGGTCGCCGACATTCCGCGCACAAAATCAGGCAAGATCACCGAACTTGCCGTTCGCGACGTGGTCCATGGCCGCACCATCAAGAACAAGGAAGCGCTGGCCAACCCCGAAGCACTGGATCTCTACGTTGATCTGGCAGAACTGCAAGATTAACACTATATTATATGCTGGCTTTTTTAATTTTCAGGATACCCCATGCAGAGAGACATTCTCGCCAAGTATGATCGGCTGGTGCCGCGTTATACCAGTTACCCTACAGCCCCTCAATTTAATGAGGGCGTTGATGGCGCACTTTATACCGACTGGCTGCGCAACCTTTCCACTGACATTCCGCTCTCGGTTTATGTACATATTCCGTTTTGCGACACCATGTGCTGGTTCTGTGGCTGTAATACCAAGATCACCAACCGCTATGATCCTATTGAGGCGTACCTCGATACCCTGATGCAGGAAATCGATCTGATCGCTGGAATTCTTGGTCCTAAACGGATTGCCAATCACATCCACTGGGGCGGTGGATCACCGACCATTTTAAAACCTGAACATCTACTGAAGCTCGCCAACAAGCTAAGAGAAAACTTCGAGCTTTCCCCCGGAGCAGAATTCGCTGTCGAAATCGATCCGCGCGGATTGGAAGACAGCGCACTGGGAGCCCTTGCCGAAGGCGGCATTACTCGCGCCAGCATCGGTGTGCAGGATGTGAACCCGATTGTCCAAAAAGCTGTTAACCGCGTCCAGCCTGTCGAGATCACCCGTCACGTTATTGATACGGTGCGCTCTCTCGGCATTACGGGCATCAATGTGGATTTGATGTACGGCCTGCCCCATCAAACTGTGAAGGGGGTGGAGCGTAACGTCGACACCATTCTGGAGATGGAGCCGGATCGTCTTGCGCTGTTTGGCTACGCGCACGTTCCATGGATGAAATCCCACATGAAAAAAATCAATAAAGATGTCCTGCCCGGACGCGATGAACGCCATGACCAGATGCTGGCTGCCGCCGAGCGTCTGAAGGCAAACGGCTATCGCTGGATCGGTCTCGATCACTTTGCCAAAGACACAGATAGCCTGAGCACCACACTGGAAGCCGGAAAACTGAATCGCAATTTTCAAGGCTATACGGTAGATCCGTGCGAAGCACTGGTCGGTCTGGGCGCATCCAGTATTGGTGCACATCCCAACGGCTACATTCAAAACCACACCCCGGTTCGTGACTGGCGTCGTTGCATTGAGGACGGCGTGGCACCAACCGCCAAGGGGCTGACTCTCACCGACGATGATCGCCTTCGACGAGCCATTATTGAGCGCCTGATGTGTGATCTGCATGTGGATGTTGAGGTTATGTGCAAACGATTTGATCGCGCACCACAAGATTTTCTGGACAGCTTTGAGACCCTGAAGCCGTTGCAAGATGATGGCCTGTGCGCCATTGATGGCTGGAAGGTCACCATCCCGGAAGATGCCCGCATCCTCATGCGCACGGTGGCAGCACCATTTGATAAATACCTCGCACCCGATGCCAAGCGGCATTCCCGCGCTGTATAATTTATAAAAGATCAGGAGTTTCCCATGGCCGAAGTTCGCAGCCTGCACGGTGTCACCACCGCCGAAATTTTCAGCGATGGTCTGGAAAACCTGGATAAGATCGAATCCGTAGCCCTCGCGCTCAAATGGAAAGATGGCACGGTAACTGCCGGAAGCTCAACCGCTGATCCCGCTACACTGGCCCTGCTTGTGCTGGCACTCGACAATTATCAACGCCATTTATTATCGTTGATGTCCGGGGATGAGGAATAGAAAAGAGCTTTTATCCGTCTGTCAAAACTGCCTGTATATCCTTGACTAACGCCTCAGCATCGACGCCAAAGCGGTATTGTTTTACCGGCTTGCCGTCTGGCCCCATCAGGAACAAATCTGCTGAGTGACTCATGGAATAGTCTTCGGGGTCTGCCGGGTCCATGACGACTTTGCCGTAGCCCACTCGAAACGATTTGGCAGCAGCGGCAACGTCATCCAGGCTACCGGTTAACCCGACAATGCCTGGATGAAATTCGCCAACATATTCTTTTAAAACAGAAACCGTATCGCGCTCAGGATCAACACTGATAAACAGCGGTACAACTTTGTCTGATGCCTCGCCAAGTTCATCCATAATGAATGCAATATCCGTTAACAAGGTCGGACACACATCCGGACACCACGTATACCCAAAGAAGATCAAGGTGTGACGTCCAGAATATGTCTGTTCAGTAACGCGTTGCCCATTATGGTCAGTCAGGGAATATTTCCCCTCAATGGGTGTAGCAACCAGAATATTAGCACGCTCCTGAGACGTTAGCTGATTGAACTCATACATCTTCCAGCCTTTGTAACCGACATAGGCTGTCAGCGTCATAAGACCAACGAGGAACAGAGCGCGAAATATCATGAGAATTTTCCGTTTATTTCTTTTTCACATTGACCGTAAGCTCGACAGAACCAGCGTTTTTGAATTCTATGGTCAGGGGGAAAGACGTGCCGTCTGTCAACTCACCAGTCAACTTCATCAGCATGACATGGAATCCACCTGGCTCCATTGTCAATGCTTCTCCCGGCTTGATCATCACATGCATGGCATGTTCCATCTTCATCACGCCATCAACCATTTTGGATTCATGAACCATAGCCTTGCCAGCCATCGATGTTTTGATTCCACTGATCATATCCATCATGGCGCCGTTATTGGTGATGGTCATATAGACCGCGCCAGCTTTTGCAACAGATGGGGATGCACGAGACCAGACATCACTGATGGTAAGTTCGCCAACTTTATACTCGGTGGCGAACACAGTGCCTGCTGTTGCCAACACAAGCGTTAAGCTCACAACCGTGAGCATGAAAAACTTCTTCATTTGATTTCCTTAATCTGAATTTTCTAACTGTAAAATATAGGGTCTTCAGAGAAGGACTGGTGGACCACGAATAACGCCATAGACAGAGCCGCTTTGATTGAGTTGCAATTCACGGGCGGTAGGAACCAGATACCCTAGCGTTGAAACTTCTACAAAACCATTGTTAGAGACGACAAGCGGGATCTTGCCATCATGATGCATCGCTTGACAAAGTGCGCAGAACTCACAAGCCATAGCGTGATGTGTCGGCATCTCTTGAGAGGGATCATCGGAAATCCTGTTTCCGAACGCCGAGCATATCTCGCCTTGACCGAAGGGGAAGTCAACGGTGCCTTGTGCGAGTGCGCCATT